>NZ_JALNUQ010000005.1:0-128757 GCF_026540875.1 Sphingomonas sp. GM_Shp_2 | reverse complement strand
TCACCCTTCCCACTGGCTTACGCCAGCGGGCCCCCTCCCTCTCCCCGTGGGGGAGAGGGAGCGGTTCGCGTTCAGCCCTGCTTGTCGAACAGCTTGGCCCAGCGGTGGACCGGGCGGTCCTTCCAGTGGCCGCGGTGATAGGCGTCGGAGGCGAGCAGCGGCATGACCGAGCCGGCCTCGGCGAAGACCATCTGTTCGATGCCGGTGTTCACCTTGCCCCAGCTTGCCGCTTCCTGCAGCGTCGAGGACGAGCAGGCGCCGTCGCGCACGTCGGCGACGGTGATCTGCACCGCATACTTGTGCACCTGCACGTCGTCATGACCCAGGATCTCGGCGCAGACGACGGTGTCCTGGATGAAGTTCTTGGGCACGCCGCCCCCGATCATCAGGAGGCCGGTGACGCCAGCCTCGATCTTGATCTGCGTGAGTTCGCGGAAGTCGGCGACCGCGTCGATCATCAGATACGGACGGCCCGCCTTGGCAGCGTCGACCTGATGCTTGACGAGGCCGAAGCCGGCCGAGCTGTCGACGAACGCCGGGCAGAAGATCGGCACGTCATGCTCATAAGCGAGCTTGACGAGGCTGTTCTCCTTCTTGCCGTGCTTGACCAGATACTTGCCCATCTCGCGGATGAACTCGCGGCTGGAATAGGCGCGCGGCTCCAGCGACTCGGCGATCTCGAAGATCGTGTGGTCGACGTTCTGGAGCGCTTCCTCGTCGATATAGGTGTCGTAGATGCGGTCGATGTAGAGCGAGCGCAGCGTGTCGTCGTCGGGGATCTCCAGCGCCTGGTAATGCTTGTGGCCCAGGCCTTCGAAGAAATCCATGTCGACGATGGTGGCGCCGGTCGCGACGATGCCGTCGACCATGTTGTTGCGCACCAGCTCGGCATAGAGGTCCATGCAGCCGCCGGCCGAGGTCGACCCGGCGATGACGAGGAAGATCGAGCAGTCCTTGTCGGCCAGCATCTGGTTGTAGATGCCGGTCGCACGGCCCAGGTCGCGGCTGGTGAAGCTCATATCGGCCATCGCATCGACGATCGGACGCGCGTCGAAGCTCTTGATGTCGATATGCTTCACCTGCTTCGACAGCAGTTCGGCCTTGCGGGTATCGTTGATCGGCGCGTTGGCGCTTGCGGTCTTGGTCAGCGTGTCGGTCATGGTTCGCCCTTGGCTATCCAGCCGTCGTCGTTCGATATTGGGGACGCGGAAACCCAAAGCCGCCCCTCCCGCCAGCAAGCGGGAGGGGGAAGACGTGTGATATAGGGAGGCCGTTACAGCTTGACGACGTTGCCCGTCGCAACGCGGTCGTCGGCCTCGTCCTCGCGGTAGACGGAGAACATCGGTTCGTCCCCGGCCACGACGGTCAGGTCGGAGCCGAAGCCGTTGAACTGCGTGCGCATCGCCGAGCCATAGGCACCGAGCATGCCGATCTCGAAATAATCGCCGGCACGCGTGTCCGCAGGCAGCGGGAACGGACCCTTCATATAGTCGATATCGTCGCAGGTCGGACCCCAGAAGGCGAAGTCCATGTCCCGCGCGTCCGATTCCGGCTCGCGCAGCAACTGCACCGGGTACTTCCAGCCGATATGCGCCGCATCGAACAACGTGCCATAGGCGCCGTCGTTGATGAACAGCTCGGACCCGCGGCGATGCTCGACGCGGACGACGACCGAGGCATATTCGGCGCACAGCGCGCGACCCGGCTCGGCCCAGAGTTCCGCCGAATAGCTGATCGGCAGGCTCTCGAACGCGCGGTGGATCGTCTCGAAATACCGCTCCAGCGGGGGCGGGTTCATGCCGGGATAGCGCGACGGGAAACCGCCGCCGACATCGATCACGTCCACCGTCACCGCGGCCTCCACGATGGCGGCGCGGACACGCTCCATCGCATTGGCATAGGCGTCGGGCGACATGGTCTGGCTGCCGACATGGAAGCAGATGCCGAGCGCGTCCGCCACCTGGCGGGTCGCCATCAGCAACTCCTTGGCCTCGTCCGGCGCGACGCCGAACTTGGAGCCAAGGCTCAGCTTCGCATATTCCGACGACACGCGCAGGCGCACGCACAGCGTGAGATCGGTGGCACCCCGGGTGCCGCGGACGATCTTCGCCAGCTCTTCCATGCTGTCGAGCGAGAAGGTGCGCACGCCGTGGTCGAAATACGCCTCGGCGATCGCCTCCTCCGCCTTGATCGGGTGCATGAAGCAGCACACCGCATCCGGCAGGGTCGACTTCACCAGACGCACCTCGCCGATCGACGCAGTGTCGTAGTGCGTGACGCCGTTGTCCCACAGGATCTGCAGGAGTTCGGGGGACGGGTTCGCCTTTACCGCATACATCGGGCGGCCCGGAAACTTCTCCACAAAGAAGCGGGCGGCGCGCGCAGCGGCGTGCGGGCGAACGAGCGTGACCGGCTGTACCGGACGAAGGGTGGAAACTAACCCCAGCGCGCTATGATGCTTGTGCAACTCAAGGGACCTCCAATTGCCTTGCGGCATGACGACAGAAAAAGCTGCCTTGCGGTTGGAAGTCCCATGGGGCAGCGGACGCGCGATGTAGGACCCACTTTTGGCTATGTAAAGCGTCTGAAACCGGTCAGGGATAAAATGTGACTATTCTGCGACAGCCGACACGCGCCGGGGTACGGGACGCCGCCGCGAAAATGGCGGAAATCCTGGCCCCGACGCCGCTTTTCACCCATCGTTTCAAGGGGGTGGAGGTCGCGTTCAAGGCCGAATCCCTGCAACCCATGGGTGCGTTCAAGGTTCGTGGTGCCTGGCACCGGCTCACCGCTTTGGATGAGGCGGCGCGGGCGCGCGGGGTGGTGGCGTTCTCGTCAGGGAATCATGCGCAGGGGATCGCCTGGGCGGCCAGGCGGCTGGGGATCGCAGCGACGATCGTGATGCCCGCCGATGCGCCGCGCGCCAAGCGCGAGGGGACGCTGGCACTGGGGGCGGAGGTGGTCGATTACGACCGCGCGCGAGAGAGCCGCGAGACGATCGCGGGCCGGCTGGCGGAGGCGCGGGGCGCCACGCTGGTGCCGAGCTTCGACGATCCGTGGGTGATCGAGGGGCAGGGGAGCGCAGGGATTGAGGCGGCGCGGCAGATGGCGGAGCGCGGCGTGCCGGCGCCGGCACATGTCGTGGTGCCATGTGGCGGCGGCGGGCTGGCAGCCGGGCTGACGCTGGCGCTGCCCGAGGCGCGGGTGACGGTGGTCGAGCCGGAGGGGTGGGACGATATGCGTCGCAGCCTGGAGGCGGGGTGGATCGAGCCGGTCGGCGACAATCCGCCGCCGACCGCGTGCGACGCGCTGCAGACGACGCGGGTGTCGCCGCTGACCTTCGACGTGCTGGCGCGGCGGGGCGCGGAGGGCGTTGCGGTGTCGGAAGCCGAGATCGCGGCCGCGCAGCGCTGGGCGGCGGAGACGATGCGGCTGGTGGTGGAGCCGGGCGGGGCGGTGGCGCTGGCGGCGCTCCTGGCCGGGCACGTGCGGGCCGAGCCGGGGATGCTGGTGATCCTGTCCGGCGGCAACGTCGACATGGCCGCCTATGGCCGGGTGCTGGCCGGTGCTTGAGGGGATCGCGCAGACCGCGCCGGCGCTGGCGATGCTGGCCTGTTTCGCCTGTGTGGGCGGTGGGGGCTATCTGATCGCCAAGCGCCGCGACCGGACCAAGGGGGTGCTGATGCTCGTCATGGCCGCGGTCTTGCTGGGCAATGTGCTGATCTGGACGATGTGAGCGCCCGGCGTGGCAAAGCCGCCTTTCGACGGACTGCCAAGGCAGGCGCCTAGGACAGGCTATGTCGGTCGGCGCCTGGGCGCCGCCGGCCGGGCGCGTTGCCGGGGCGTCGATTAGCCTGTGCTAATCGGCTGCAACGCGCCTCACTTGATCGGCGAGTTCGGGTCCAGGCGCATGTCGAGGTAACGGTCCACGCTGCCCATCAGCTCGGGCATCTCATGCTCGAAGAAGTGGTTCGCCTTGGGGATCGTGTCGTGGTGGATGGTGATGTGCTTTTGCGTGCGCAGCTTGTCGACCAGCTTCTGCGTCGCGGCGGGGGTCGCCACCTCGTCGCCTTCACCCTGGATGATGATGCCCGACGACGGGCAGGGTGCCAGGAAGGTGAAGTCGTACATGTTGGCCGGCGGCGCGACCGAGATGAAGCCACGGATTTCGGGGCGGCGCATGAGCAATTGCATGCCGATCCATGCGCCGAAGCTGACGCCGGCGATCCAGGTGGTCGAGGCCTCGGGATGGAAGCTCTGTACCCAGTCGAGCGCGGCGGCAGCGTCGGACAGCTCGCCGATGCCGTTGTCGAAGGTGCCCTGGCTCTTGCCGACGCCGCGGAAGTTGAAGCGCAGCGTGGCGAAGCCGCGACGCTGGAACGTCTTGTAGAGTTCCTGCACGATGCGGTTGTTCATCGTGCCGCCCGCCGAGGGGTGGGGGTGCAGGATCATCGCAACGGGCGCGCGGGGCCGGGGTGCAGGGACGAACCGGCCTTCGAGGCGGCCTTCGGGGCCGGGGAAAATGACTTCGGGCATGAATCTCGCCGATCAGGAAGGGCGCAGGTGGAGCGCCGGACAGTGCGCGCTATATAGGCGGGAGCCCCTTACAAGCAATTGGAACGCGCGTCCTGACCCGTCTCTATCTTGATCACGCCGCCACCACGCCGATGACCCGCGCTGCGCGGGAGGCGGTGGCGGACGGTTTCGCACGCTGGGCGAATCCGTCTTCACCGCATGCGGAGGGGCGCGCGGCGCGGCGGCTGGTGGAGGATGCGCGCGCGGACGTGGCGGCAGCCTATGGCTGGGGGCAGGAGGTGCTGCTGACGGGGGGCGCGAGCGAGTCGCTGGCCATCGCCCTGGGGCGGTCGATGGTGGAGCGGTGCTTCGTCTCCGCGGTGGAGCATGATGCGGTGCTGCGCGCGAGCGGGGCGGCGAGCGTGATGCCGGTGGATGCGGCGGGGCATGTGGTGCTGCCCGATCTGGCGGGCCCGCGCGCGCTGGTGGCGGTGCAATGGGCGAACAGCGAGACGGGCGTGCGCCAGCCGATCGCCGCGCTGGCCGAGGCGGTGCATGCCGCCGGGCACCTGTTGCTGGTCGATGCCGCGCAGATGCCGGCGGGGATGGGCGAAGACGTCGCCGAACATGCCGATTTCGTCGCGCTGTCCGCGCACAAGCGCGGCGGGCCGCCGGGGATCGGCGCGCTGCTGGTGCGCGATCTGGCGACGTTGCTGCCGACCGGCGGGCAGGAGCGGGGATACCGGCCGGGGACGGAGAACATGCCCGCCGCGATCGGCTATGCCGCGGCGCTGCGCGAGGCGGAGCCCAATCACACGGCGTTGCGCGCGCATCTGGACGATGCGGTGCGGCGGTCGGGGGGGATCGTGGTGGCCGAGGACAGTGCGCGGCACCCGGCGATCGGGGCGTATCGGATGCCGGGGGTGCCGGCGGCGGCGCAGCTGATCCGGTTCGATTCGGGGGGGATTGCGGTGTCGGCGGGGAGCGCCTGTGCGAGCGGGAGCCTGAAGCCCAGTCACGTGCTGGCGGCGCTCGGCTGGCGTGAGGAGGCGGCGCGCGAGGTGGTGCGGGTCAGCTTCGGGCGGACGACGACGCGCGAGGAGGTGGACGCCTTTATCGCGGCGTGGCGCGGGATCGCGCGGGGGCGGGCATGATCTATCTGGATTATCAGGCGACGACGCCGCTGGCGCCGCAAGCCTTCGAGGCGATGGTGCCGTGGCTGCGCGATGCGCATGCCAATCCGCATTCGCCGCATCGGCCGGGCAGGGCCGCGCGGGCGGCGGTGGAGGTGGCACGGGACCGGATCGCCGCGCTGCTGCCCGCCGGCGGCCGGCTGGCCTTTACCAGTGGGGCGACCGAGGCGCTGAACTGGGCGATCAAGGGCAGCACGGGCGCGATCGTGACGATCGCGACCGAGCATGCCGCGGTGCTGGACACGGTGGCGGCGAGCGGGCGGCCGCATGTCGTGCTGCCCGTCCATGGCGACGGCCTGGTCGATCTGGACGCCGCCCGCGCGGCGATCGGGCCGGGCACCGGGCTGGTGGCGGCGATGCTGGTCAACAACGAGATCGGGGTGGTGCAGCCGATCGCCGAACTGGCGGATCTGGCGCATGATGCCGGCGCGTGGATGCTGTGCGATGCGGTGCAGGGCTATGGCCGGGTGCCGCTGCCCGCGACGGTGGATATGGTGGCGGTCTCTGCGCACAAGATCCATGGTCCCAAGGGCATCGGGGCATTGTGGTTGCGCGACGGGGTGGCACCGGCGCCGCTGATGCATGGCGGGGGGCAGGAGGCGCCGGGCCGTTCGGGCACGCTGAGCCCGGCGCTGTGCGCCGGCTTCGGCGTGGCGGCGCAGTTGATGGCGGCGGACCATGCGGGCGCGGTCGCGGGCCTGTGGCGGGCGGCGCATGACCGGTTCCGGGCGGCGGGCTGGTCGCTCAACGGGGCGGCGGACCCGCGCTATCCGGGCAATCTGAACGTGCGGCGCGACCGCCTGGATGTTGGGCGATTGATGTCGGACGTGCGGGGTGTCGCGTTTTCGGCGGGCTCCGCCTGCGCCAGCGGATCGGGGCGGCCGAGCCATGTGCTGCGCGCGATCGGGCTTTCCGATGCGCAGGCGCGGTCGTCGATCCGGTTGGGGTTCGGGCGTTATACGCGCGAGGCGGAACTGATGCAGGCGGTGGACGCGATCCTGGTCGCGGCGGCGGCGCAGGCATGATCCGGGTCGGCTTCGTCGCGCCCGACGGATCGGTGGCGGAGGCGCAGGGCGAGACCGGCGATACCGTGCTGCGCGTGGGGCAGGCGATCGGCCAGCCGCTGGAGGGGACGTGCGAGGGGCAGATGGCGTGTGCCACCTGCCATGTCGTCGTCGATCCGGCCTGGGCGGACCGGCTGCCCGGCCCGAGCGCGGAGGAGGAGGATATGCTGGATCTGGCGCCAAGAGCGACGCGGACCAGCCGGCTGTCCTGCCAGATCCGGCTGGATGCGACGCTGGACGGACTGGTGGTGCGGCTGTCCTGATCGCCGCGCCGGTTGCGACGCGGGCTTGCCGGGGGCATAGCGCGGCGGTTTTTTCCTCTTCTTTCATACGGGTTTTCGATGCGTTCGCGGTTCCCCTCCGTTCTGTCCGCCGGCTTTCTGCGCGACCGGTTGATCGCGCCGTTGGGGGCGCTGATCGGGATCGCGCTGACGGGGATGGTGACCGCGCTGCTGTGCGGAGACGCGGGCGCGACGATGCTGCTGGTGGCGCCGATGGGCGCCTCGGCAGTGCTGGTGTTCGCGGTGCCGGCGAGCCCCCTGGCGCAGCCTTGGCCGGTGATCGGCGGCAACGTGATCTCGGCACTGGTCGGGGTGGCGGTGGTCCATGCCCTGCCGGGCAGCGGCCTTGCCGCGCCGCTGGCGGTGGGGGGGGCGATCCTGGCCATGGCGCTGACCCGGTCGCTGCACCCGCCCGGCGGCGCGGCGGCGCTGACCGCGGTGATCGGCGGAGCGCCGGTGTTGGGTGCGGGCTATGCCTTTGCCTTCGTCCCGGTAGGGGTGAACGCGGTGATCATCGCACTGGTCGGTGTGGCGTTCCACCGGCTGTCCGGGCACAGCTACCCGCACCGCGCGCCGACGCTGGCGGCACCGCGCGCTGCCGATCTGGCGGCGGAGGATATCGACCGCGCGCTGGCGGAATTCGGCGATACGCTGGACATCGACCGCGACGACGTGGAGCGGCTGGTGCGCCGGGCCGAGCATCACGCCGCCACGCGGCGCGCCGCCTGAACACCCGCTAAACGGTTAATTCAGCACGCGATCATCGACTCGGCCGCAATCTCCCCCTCATGCCCACCGGTTCCGGCGGGCGCGTAAACGGGAGTATGCGTCATGAAAGTCTTTGCCCTGATGGCCTCCGGTCTTCTTGCGGTCACCGGCCTTGCCGCGGCGACACCGGCCGCCGCGCATCCGCAAGGGTGGCATGACGGACCGCGCGGGCGCGGCTGGGACCGTGGGCCGGGCTGGCGGGACGGGCCGCGCTGGGACCGTGGACGCCACTGGCGCGGCGATCGCTGGGATCGCGGATACCGGGCAGGCTATCGCGACCGGGGGTACCGCAACGGCTATCGCGGGCGCACGGTATGTCGCTGGGTCGATGGCTATTACGGGCCGGTCCGCCGCTGCTTCAACGTTCGTCGCTGATTAGCAACAAGGCGGCTTGATCGATCCGCCCGGCTCCGCCATATGCGCGGCGGGAGTCGGGCGGACGTAGTCGTCGCCAACCCGGTCAGGTCCTGACGGAAGCAGCCGTAACGATTTCGCTGCGGGTCGTCCCGGCTCCCACCGCGAACCTGCCGTGCAGGTGAGCGCGGCCGGCGGTGCGCCAGCACCGTCCGACGACGTGGCTTTGCCACGACGCGGCCCGGCGGTGCATCAGCACCGTCCGACGACATGGCTCCGCCCTGTCGCCCTCCGAGACCCCCTCCAATCCGCTATCAATCGCCGCATCCCGGGCCTACATAGACCCGCAATGTCCGACTCCTTCGACCTCGGCGAACCGCCACAGCCGGCCAAGCCCGACGCCTACCGCGTGCTTGCGCGCAAATATCGTCCGCAGACCTTCGCGCAGCTGATCGGTCAGGATGCGATGGTGCAGACGCTGGGCAACGCGATCAATCGCGACCGGCTGGCGCATGCGTTCCTGATGACCGGCGTGCGCGGGGTGGGCAAGACCTCCACCGCGCGGTTGATCGCCAAGGCGCTGAACTGCATCGGGCCGGATGGGCAGGGCGGGCCGACGATCGATCCGTGCGGAGTTTGCGAGCCGTGCCGCGCCATCGCCGAGGGGCGCCATATCGACGTGATCGAGATGGACGCCGCCAGCCATACCGGTGTCGACGACGTGCGCGAGATCATCGAGGCGTCGCGCTATGCCGCGGTGTCGGCGCGGTTCAAGATCTACATCGTGGACGAGGTCCACATGCTGTCCAAGAACGCGTTCAACGCGCTTCTGAAGACGCTGGAAGAGCCGCCGGCGCATGTGAAGTTCCTGTTCGCCACCACCGAGGTGAACAAGGTGCCGATCACCGTGCTGTCGCGGTGCCAGCGTTTCGACCTGCGGCGCATCTCCGCGGAGATGCTGGCGGCGCATTTCGCGCATGTCTGCGAGGCCGAGGGCGTGACCGCCGAGCCCGAGGCGCTGGCGCTGATCGCGCGGGCGGCGGAAGGATCGGCGCGCGATGGCCTGTCGATCCTGGACCAGGCGATCGCGCATGCCGACCTGGATGGCGGCGGGGTGAGCGCGGAGGCGGTGCGCCAGATGCTCGGCCTGTCGGACCGGGGCGCGGTGCGCGACCTGCTCGGCCTGATGCTGCGCGGCGAGGCGGCCGATGCGCTGGCGCTGCTGCGGCGGCAATATGATTACGGGGTCGATCCGCAATCGGTGCTGCGCGCGCTGCTGGAGACGGTGCACGGCATCACGCTGGTGAAGGTCGGCACGCCCCCCGATGCGGCGCAGCCGCTGGAGGAGCGCGAGGCGCGCGGGGAATGGGCGGCGGCGCTCGGCTTTCCGATGCTGCACCGGCTTTGGCAGCTGCTGCTCAAGGGCCATGACGAGGTGGCGCGCGCCGCCCTGCCGATCGAGGCGGCGGAGATGGCGCTGCTGCGCGTGGTCCATGCCTCGACGTTGCCCGATCCGGGCGAACTGGCGCGGCAATTGACGCAGTCGCCGGGGCAGGGGGCGGGGGCGGTGTCCGCCCCGGCGCCCGCCCCCGCGCCGGTTGCGGCACCCGTCGCGGTGGCGGCCCCCCCGCCGCCGCCGGCGGCGCCGCAGATGCCGGAGAGTTTCGAGGCGCTGGTCGAGCGGCTGGACGCGGACGGGGAACTTCTGCTCGTCGCGCGGCTTCGTCAGGGAGCGCGGCTGGTGCGGTATCAGCCGCCCGAGATCGTCTTCAGCGGCAGCCGGCCGATGGCGGCGGACACGCTGACCGATCTGGCGGCCGTCCTGAAGACGATGACGAAAAGCGCATGGCGCATTACGTTGGACGATGTTCCGGGCCAGCCGACGCTGAACGAGGCGCAGCAGGTTCGGGACGAGGCGATCAAGGCCGCAACCTGGGATTCGCCCATGGTGCGCGCCGCACGAGAGGCTTTTCCCGAGACCGAACTCGTGGAATGGCCCGGAAAACGGAGCATGATGTGAAGAATCTCGACGACATCCTGGCGATGGCCCAGAACGTCCAGAACGAACTACAAAAGGCGCAGGCCAATCTCGACACGATCGAGGTCGAGGGCGCGTCGGGCGGCGGGCTGGTCAAGGTGAAGGCGTCCGCCAAGGGCCGGATCATCGGCATCTCCATCGACGATTCGCTGATGCAGGTGTCCGAGAAGCAGATGCTGGAAGACCTGTTGGCCGCCGCGATCAACGATGCGCGCGGCAAGGCGGATACCGCCTCCAACGCCGAGATGAGCAAGATGACCAGCGGCCTGCCGCTGCCGCCGGGCTTCAAGCTGCCGATCTGATTCCGTTCCGGCCCGGGAACGGGTTTGCCGGCCATGGCGTTTGTTTCCTCGAAAATAAGGAGGAGGATCAACGACATGGCCGATGAACGTTATTCCGATACGACGACGACCACGACGGCGGCGCCGGCGGGGCACACGACGACGATCATCGAGAGGCGCAGCGGCGGCAGCGGGATCGCGATCGCGCTGGTGCTGCTGGTCGCGGTGGTGATCGGCGCGTTCTTCCTTTTCAACCAGAATAGCGCCGAAAGCCGCAAGGACGATGCGGTGGCGTCGGCCGCGCGGAGCGTGGGCGCCGCGGCGGACAAGGCCGGCGACGCCATTTCGGGCGAGACGAAGTAGAAACGCATCCCTCTCCCCCGGGGGGAGAGGGTTTTCATCACCGGACGCAGGCGTCCAGCCCTTGCCGGCGGACCACGCCGACATAGCGGGCGATGCGGTTGCCGTGGCGGCGGACGAAACCGTCGGGGGAGACCGCTTCGCGCTTCTTGGGCAGGGGCAGGACGGCGGCGATGCGCGCCGCCTCGGTCGGCGACAGGCGCGACGCGTCGTGGTGGAAATAGCGCATCGCCCCGGCATTGGCGCCATAGGTGCCGATCCCGGTTTCCGCGATGTTCAGATAGACTTCCATGATGCGCCGCTTGCCCCACAGCGCCTCGATCAGCACGGTGAAATACGCCTCCGCCGCCTTGCGGACATAGCCGCCACCCTGGAACAGGAAGGCGTTCTTGGCGGTCTGCTGGCTGATCGTCGATCCGCCGCGGATGCGGCCACCTTTCGCGTTGCGATAGGCGGCGCTGGCGATCGCGTTGAAGTCGAAGCCGTGATGCTCGCAGAAGCGGGCGTCCTCGCCGGCGATGGCGGCGCGGGCCATGTCGGGGTCCATCTGCGACAGCGACATCCAGTCCTTGGTCACGCCGCGCCCGCCGACGACATCGCCCAGCATGGTGAAGGTGAAGGGCGGGGGCACGAACCGGTACAGCCCGACCCAGAGGACGGTGACGGCGACGAAGACAAGGGCGGCCTTGAGCAGCCAGCGGAGCGCACGGAACATGGCCGTCCTTCTAGGCGAGGGGCGGCCCCGCTGTCATGATCGCATGTGCAGCGGCGACGCCGGTCGCATAGGCGCCGTGCGCGGTGGAGAAATCATGGGGCGAACAGGCCTCGCCGGCGAAGAACAGGCGGTCGTCGACGGGTTCGGCCAGAATGCGGCGGGCGCCGGCATGGCCGACACGCGCATGGCTGTAGCTGCCGCGAATATGGGGCACATGGGCCCAGTCGGTGGCGGCGAGTGGGTGGAGGCGGGCGCGCCAGTCGCTGCCGAGCAGCGCGACGAGCTCGTCGATCGCGAACTGGATGGCGGCGGCCTCGCTTTCCATCGCCTCCGCACAGGCGCCGCCGAAGAAGCTTTCCACGATCGGCCAGCCGAAGGGGGACAGGCGGTGGCTGGCGGTGCAGGCGGCGTGCGGGTTGCCGGTCAGATGCTGATGCGCGGGCCATGGCGGGCGATCGACGGCGAGGAACACCTTGTCCGCCAGGCCGAGCGGCAGGTTCGCCGCGGCGTCCTGCTTGGCGGGCAGGGGCGGGTCGAAGACGATGCCGCCCTCGGGGAGAACGGGGGTGGGAACGGCGACGACGACCCGGTCGGCGGTCAGCGTTCCGGCGGGTGTATCCAGCCGGATGGTGCGGCCGCGGTGGTCGATCCGCGTGACCGGCGTGTTCAGGCGGGTCGCAAGCGGGCGCGCGTGATCCGCGACGAGCGTGCCATAACCCTCCACCACCGCCCAGTTATCCTCACCGGCCGCGTCCTCATAGGCGATCCAGTCGTGCAGCGAGACGGCACCGAGCGGCGCGCCATTGGCATAGCCCGATATGGCGTCAATCATCGGGCGCCAGGGGTCGTCCGGTGCGATAAAGGCGGAAAGTGGCTGGTCCGGTCCGTCGAGCGCGGCGCGGGCGGCCTGTTCCCAACGGTCCCAAGCCGCGCCGAAGCTGCGCTGTTCGGTGGACGAAAAGCCCAGGTCGCGCCATTGCACCTCCCAGTTGGGAGAGGCGCGCTCGATGGTGAAGCGTGCCGCCTCCGCAATGGCGACCCATGGATTGCGCCGGGCGGAGTGCAGCCAGCCGCAGCCGAAATCGACGGTGACATGGGCGTTGGGAAGCGTTAGCGGGACGCTGTGCGCGCGGCCGCCGAGGCGGCTGCACGCCTCGACCAGCAAGACGTCGCATCCCGCGTCATGCAGGGTGCGCGCGGCCGCGATGCCGGCCGCGCCGCCGCCGATGACGACGGTGCGGCCCATGTCAGGCGGCGGCGAGGAGCCGCTTTTCGCCCGCGATCCGCATCATCGCCTTTTGCAGCTTCTCAAAGGCGCGCACCTCGATCTGGCGGACGCGTTCGCGGCTGACCCCATAGACCTGGCTGAGTTCCTCCAGCGTCTTGGGGTCGTCGGTCAGGCGGCGCTCGGTCAGGATGTGCTTCTCGCGGTCGTTCAGGTCGTCCATTGCCGACACGAGCATGCCGTGGCGGACATCGGCCTCCTGCGCTTCGGCGACGACGGTGTCCTGCAGCGGCGTGTCGTCGGCCAGCCAGTCCTGCCACTGACCCTCGCCATCCTCGCGCATCGGCACGTTGAGGCTGGTGTCGCCGCCCATCGCCATGCGACGGTTCATCGACACCACGTCGCCCTCGCTGACGCCGAGATCGGTGGCGATCTTGGCCACGTCCTCGGGCTTCAGGTCGCCATCCTCGAACGCGTCGAGCTTGGACTTCATGCGGCGCAGGTTGAAGAACAGCTTCTTCTGTGCCGCCGTCGTGCCCATCTTCACCAGGCTCCACGAGCGCAGGATATATTCCTGGATCGAGGCGCGGATCCACCACATCGCATAGGTGGCGAGGCGGAAGCCGCGATCGGGCTCGAACTTCTTCACGCCCTGCATCAGGCCGATATTGCCCTCCGAGATCAGCTCGGACGTGGGCAGGCCATAGCCGCGATAGCCCATCGCGATCTTGGCGACGAGACGCAGGTGGCTTGTCACCAGCTGCGCGGCCGCGTCGGGGTCGCCATGTTCCTGGAACCGCTTGGCGAGCATATATTCCTGCTCGGGCGCCAGGATCGGGAATTTCTTGATCTCGGCGAGATAGCGGTTGAGCGACTGCTCCCCGCCGAGCGCAGGAATCGTCGCCGGGACGTTGCTGCTTTTTGCCATGATCCTTGATCTCCCTTCCTTGGAGCCCATGCCGCGATGCCGTTTTCGGCGATGCGGTATGCTCCGTGCTATACGTGAAGCTGACTGAACAGTTCCTGCATATCGGCAGGCATCGGGCTTTCGAACGCCAAAGCGACAGATTTCACGGGGTGGATGAACCCCAGATGCGCCGCGTGCAAGGCCTGTCGGCGGAAACCGAGCGTTTCGAGCAGCCCTTTCTGTGTACCTTTTGTTCTACCATAAACCGGGTCGCCCAGCAAGGCGTGGCCGATGGATGCCATGTGCACGCGCACCTGATGCGTGCGCCCCGTTTCCAGCCGACATTCAACCAGGGCGGCGTCGCGCAGCCGCTCCATCATCCGGTAGTGCGTCACCGCGCGCTTGCCGCCGGGCACGATCGCCATCTTCTTGCGGTTTTGCGGACTGCGCGCCAGTGGGGCGTCGACCGAACCCTCGGCCGGCCGCGGCACGCCGCCGGTGATCGCGCGGTAGCGGCGGTCGATCGAATGGGCGGCGAACTGCTTGGCCAGTCCCTCATGTGCCCGGTCGGTCTTGGCCGCGACCATCAGGCCGGAGGTGTCCTTGTCGATGCGGTGGACGATGCCGGGCCGCGCGACGCCGCCGATGCCCGACAGCGATCCACCGCAATGATGGAGCAGCGCGTTGACCAAGGTGCCGTCGAGATTGCCGGCCGCGGGATGGACGACCAGCCCGGCCGGCTTGTCGATGACGATCAGATGCTCGTCCTCATAGGCGACGACGAGGGGAATATCCTGCGCCTCGTTATGCGGCAGGGTGGGATTGGGGATCGTGACGTGGAACAGGTCGCCGCTGCTGGCGCGCTTGGCGGGATCACGGGCGAGCACGCCGTCACGCGATACCGCCCCGCTCGCGATCAGCACCTTCAGGCGCTCTCTCGACAATGTCGGCACCGCGTCCGCCAGCGCACGATCCAGCCGCCAGCCGTCAGCCGCAGGCGCGATCGTCGCTTCAAGGATGGAAACCCCCCGGTCCATACCGTACCGATGTGCGCATGACCGTAACGATTTCAAGCGATACGCTGAAAAGAATCCGGGCGGCGGCGGCAGCATCCCCAAAGGTCGAGGTGTGCGGCCTGTTGCTGGGCGAGGGTGCGCATATCCGGGAGGCACGCGCGTGCGACAATGTGAGCGCGACGCCCGCGACCCGGTTCGAGATCGATCCGGCCGCGCTGCTCGCCGCCTATCGCGGAGCGCGCGGCGGGGGGCCGGCGGTGCTCGGCCATTATCACTCGCACCCGAGCGGGCATGCCGAGCCGTCGCCGCGCGATGCCGAGGATGCGCTGCCCGACGGGCGGCTGTGGCTGCTGGTGGCGGGCGAGACCGTCACCGCCTGGCGCGCGGTGGCGGCAGGTGAGCGGCATGGGCGGTTCACACGCGTCACACTCGCTTGCGAAGACCCCGCGGCTCCGTCAGATAGGCAATCCTGTTGGAAGGATTATTCATGACCGTCAGTCCGGTGGATTTCGCGAGCCTGCTGTGTTCGCGGCTGTGCCACGATCTCCTGTCCCCGGTGGGTGCGCTTAACAACGGTCTGGAGTTGCTGGCGGATGAAACCGATCCGGCGATGCGCGCACGGTGCATGGACCTGCTTGCCGAAAGCGCGCGGGCATCGGCCAACAAGCTGAAGTTCTTCCGCCTGGCGTTCGGAGCGGCGGGCGGCTTTGGCGACATGGTCGACATGCGCGAGGCGCGTGCCGCGATCGAGGGGCTGCTGGCGGACAATCGTCGCACGACGCTGGGCTGGGTGGTGGAGGAGCCGCAGCTGCCCAAGCCCGCGGTCAAGATCCTGCTGAACCTGGCGCTGATCGGGGTCGAGGCGCTGGTGCGCGGCGGGCGCATCGATGTGGGGGCCGAGGTGCACGATACCGCGATCGAGATCGTGGTGAAGATCGAGGGCGCACGGATCGTGCTGGACCCGGATCTGCGCCGGACGCTGGTGCAGGGCGAGGGTAGCGGCGAGGTGACGTCGCGCGGGGCGGCGGCGTTCCTGGTGCATACGCTGGCGACCGAGGCGAGCGGGCAGGTGCTGGTGTCCGAGCCCGCCGAGGGGGTGATGATCCTGGGCGCGGCGATGCGCGCGGTCTGAGGGTTTGGCTGAAAACGCGCAAAAGAGCGCGTTTCGGGGCACCGCCAGCCGTGCCTCGGCACGTTTCCGCACAGATCCTGACAGGTTTCGCGCCTAAACCGCCTCTTAACGGGTCGCGGTCCACAGCGTTGGCGATCAAGGCGCTGACCGAGGACCCATGGACGACCTGTTGCAGGAATTCATCGCCGAGACGCGCGAAACCCTGGAGGCGTTGTCGGGCGAGATCGTCGCCTGGGAAGCGGCGCCCACGGACCGGGCGCGCCTCGATGCGATCTTCCGCTTCGTCCATACGGTAAAGGGCAGTTGCGGCTTTCTGGACCTGCCGCGGCTCGCCCGGCTGAGCCATGCGGCCGAGGACGTGCTGGCCGCGGTGCGCGACGGCACGCGCGTGCCCGACACGCATCTGGTGAACGCCGTGCTGGCGATCGTCGACCGGATCGGCGAGATCGTCGAGGCGATCGACGCCGGCGCCGGGCTGGACGATTCGTCGGAAGACCTGTTGATCGCGGCGCTCAGCGGGGAGGTGGCGCCGGTGGCGGCGGCCGGCCAGCCGAGCGGCCAGCGAACCGCCAGTCGCAGCGTGCGCCTGAACGTCGATCTGCTCGACCGGATGATGAGCGGCATGTCCGAGATGGTGCTGGCGCGCAACGAACTGGCGCGGCGGCTGCGCGACGAGACGCTGGACCCGCGGCTGGAGGCGGCGCTGGACCGGCTGTCGCTGACCGTCGCCGACATGCGCGACACGGTGACGCGCACGCGCATGCAAAAGATCGAGGCGCTGTTCTCCGCCCTGCCGCGCATGGTGCGCGATACCGCGGCGGACCTGGGCAAGGCGGTGGCGCTGCGCATCGACGGCGCCGATGTCGAACTGGACCGCGAGATGATCGAGCTGATGCGCGATCCGCTGGCGCATATCGTGCGCAACGCGATCGACCACGGCATCGAGGCGCCGGCCAGACGCCGCGCCGCGGGCAAGCCGGAGACCGGGCAACTCGTCATCGCCGCGCGCCAGTCGGGCAACCAGATCCTGGTCGAGATCACCGATGACGGCGCGGGCATCGACCTGAACCGCATCGTCGCCAAGGCGGTGGCGTGCGGCATCCGCAGCGAGGCCGAGATCGCCGCCATGAACGAGGCGCAGCGGCTGGAGCTGATCTTCGAGGCGGGGCTGTCGAGCCGGGACGTGGCCTCCGCCGTGTCGGGTCGCGGCGTCGGCATGGACGTGGTGCGCGCCAATATCGAACATATCGGCGGGCGCATCTCGATCAACAACCAGCCGGGGCGCGGGCTGGGACTGGTGATCCATGTGCCGCTGACCCTGTCGATCATCTCCACCATCGTGCTGGGCGCCGGCGGCCAGCGCTTTGCGGTGGCGCGTCAGGCGATCGAGGAGATCGTGGCGATCCGGGGCGACCAGGTCAGGATCGACATGGTGGGCGATGCCGCGGTCGCCACCGTGCGCGGCCGGCGCCTGCCGCTGCTGCCGCTGGCGGATTTCCTGGGGATCGAGGGCGGGCAGCTTGCCTCGCTGGCAATCGTCGCGACGCGCGACGGCGATTATGCGCTGGGCATCGATTCGGTGCTGGACGCCGAGGAAGTGGTGGTGAAGCCTGCCGCGCCGGTGGTGATGGCGACCGGGCTGTATGCCGGGCAGACGCTGCCGGACAGCGGCCTGCCGATGCTGTTGCTGGACAGCGCCGGGCTGGCGACCGTCGCGGGCCTGCGCTTCCACCGGGCGGTGGCCGTGGAAACCGAGAATGCCGATGCCGCCGCGCAAGGGGTGAGCGCCCTGCTGTTCGACGATCTGGACGGGGCACGCCGCGCCATCCCGCTCGGCGCGATCGACCGGGTCGATACCGTGCCCACCTCCGCCATCCGGCGCACGGCCGGGCGGATGCGGCTGGCGCTGGGCGACACGCTGATCCCGCTGCACCATATCGCGCCGCTGGACGGGCTGGGCGAGGTCGCGGTGCTGCGCCTGACCGACGGCCATGCCGAAACCGCCTATGCCATCGCCGAGGCGATCGAGATCGTGCAGTTGCAGGCCGAGATCGCGCCGGCGCGCGGCGCGGCCGGTCCCGTGCTCGGCGTCACCGTGATCGCGGGCGAGCAGGTGGAGGTGATCGACCCGCTGGCGCTGTTCGCCGATATCGATGTGGGCACGGGCGCCGCGCCCCTGTGCCTGTTGCAGGGCGACGGATCGCCGTGGATGGACACGTTCCTCCGGCCCGCGCTGGAGGCGCAAGGCTATCGCTGCACCAGCCGGCTGGCACCGGGCGAACGGCCGGTGGTCGCGCTGGTGATGGAGGATGGCGAGGCGCCGGCCGCCGCCAGCGACACCCCCGTCCTGCGCCTGCGTCGCGAGCGCGAGGCGGTGGGCGCCTCCGCCAATAGCATCTATCGCTACGACCGCCCCGCGCTGATCGCGGCGCTGGCGGATCACAGCGCCCGTGCGGGAGCCCGCTGATGCAGCTTTTCCTGATCGCCTATGTCGCCGGCAAGGGCATCGCCATCGATGCCGACCAGGTCGATTCGGTTGTCGATATCGGCGATGTCGTCGCGGTGCCGCGGGTGGAGGCGGCGGTGCGCGGCCTTGCCGCCCTGCGCAGCCGTGTGGTCACCGTGATCGATACCGGTATCGCCCTGGGGCTCGACCCGACGCCGGCCACCGCGCGCCGCGCCGTCATCACGCAGCAGGACGGGCATTTCTACGCCATCCTGGTCGATGCGCTGGACGATATCGCCTTGTTCGAGCGCCAGCCGCTGTCCACCGGCCTGGCGCTGCGTCAGGGCTGGGCGCGCGCGGGATCGGGCCTAGTGGTGCGCGACGGCGAGCCGTTGCTGATCCTCGATCTGGCGCGGCTGATCCCGGCGAGCATGGCGCCCGCGGCGCAGGCGGCCTGAACGGGGTTAACCCGGTCCTTACCCTTGCCGCTCTATCGTGCGGCTACGCGTACTCCTTCTCCTATAGGGCGTTTCCATGAAGACCTGTCTCGTCGTCGATGACTCCAAGGTGATCCGCAAGGTCGCCCGCCACATCCTGGAGACGCTGGATTTCACCGTGCGCGAGGCGGCGGACGGGCGCGAGGCGCTGGACGCCTGCATGGCCGCGGCGCCCGATGTCGTGCTGCTCGACTGGAACATGCCGGTGATGAGCGGGATGGATTTCCTGCGTGCGCTGCGTGAGGCCGATGTCCGGCCGCGTCCGCGCGTCGTGTTCTGCACGACCGAGAACGGCATGGCCCATATCCGTGCCGCGATCGAGGCGGGTGCCGACGAATATATCATGAAGCCGTTCGACCGCGACACGCTGGAAAGCAAGCTGCAGATCGTCGGTATGGCCTGAACCGGGCTGTAGGGCTTCCTCTTTTCCTTGAGCGATCCGCCATGGCGTCCGATCCGATTTCCTCAAGCGCCGAGCCGCCCACCCGCTTGCTGGTGGTGGACGATTCCGCCGTCGCGCGGGCGGTGATCGGCCGGCTGCTGGAGGCGCACCCCGCGTTCCAGGTGGCCGGATCGGTGCCGCACGCCGCCGCCGCGCGCGCGTTTCTGGCGACCAATCGCGTCGACGTCATCCTGCTCGACCTGGAGATGCCCGGCGTGGACGGGCTGACCGCGTTGCCGGATTTGTTGGTGGCGGGGCAGGGGGCACGGGTGTTGATCGTGTCGTCGGCGGCGACCGAGGGCGCGGTGGCGACGGTGCAGGCGCTGGCGCTGGGGGCGGCCGATACGCTGGTCAAGCCGCACAGCCATGCGCTCTCCGGGCGTTTCGCGGAGATGCTGATCGAGCGGCTGATCGGCCTGCGCCAGCGCACCGTGCAGCCGATGCCGCGGATCGCAGCCGCCGCCCCGGTCACGCCGCGGGCCGGGCGGGCGGATGCCTATGACATCGTCGCGATCGGCGCATCGACCGGGGGCATCCATGCGCTCAGCCATGTGCTGCGTGCGCTGCCCGCATCCTTTCACCTGCCGGTGCTGGTCACGCAGCATCTGCCGGCGTCGTTCATTCCCTATTTCGCCGCGCAACTCTCGGTCCTGGCGGGCCGGCCGTGCGATGTCGCGGTCGACCGGATGCGCATCCGGCCCGGCCGCCTGATCGTCGCACCGGGCGACGCCCATATCAACTGCGTCAGCCTCGGCGAGGGGGGCATGGCCATCCGCCTGAGCGACGAGCCGGTCGCCAGCGGCTGCATGCCCTCGGTCGATCCGATGCTCCACTCGCTTGCCGCGGTCTATGGCGAGCGCGCGATGGCGGTCGTGCTGAGCGGCATGGGGCGGGACGGGGCCGAGGGTGCGGGCGCGGTGCGCGCGGCGGGCGGGGCGGTGGTGGTGCAGGACCGTGCCAGCTCCGTCGTGTGGGGCATGCCGGGCGCGGTCGCCAATCATGGCGGCGCCGACGCCGTGCTGCCGCCCGAGGCGATCGGTGCGCTGATCGCCAGCCGGCGGAGGCCGTGATGTCGGCCTCTGCGATCAACGTGCTGGCCGCGTTGCTGGAGGTGCGCACCGGCCAGCATACCGCCAGCCATCGTTCGACCCGGATGGACGCCGCACTGACGCCGCTGATGCGCGCGCGCGGGCTCGACACGCTGGACGATCTGGTCGCGCGCCTGCTCGACGGGCGCGATCCGGCGCTGGCCGGGCATATCGTCGATGCGCTGGTGAATCAGGAAACCTCGTTCTTTCGCGACACCGCGGTGTTCGACATGATGGTGGAGGCGGTCGCCGCCGCCGAAGAGCAGGGGCGCCGGGTGCGCATCTGGAGCGCCGGATGCTCGACGGGGCAGGAGCCGCTGTCGCTGGCGATGCTGTTCGCCGAGCGGCAGGAGGCGACCGGCGCGCCCATGCCCGAGATCGTCGCCAGCGACATTTCCACCGCCGCGCTGGCCCGCGCGCGATCGGGTCGGTTTTCGCAGTTCGAGATCCAGCGCGGCCTGCCCATCCGGCGGATGATGCGCTGGTTCGAGGGCGACGGCAGCGAGTGGACCGCGCGCCCCGAACTCCTGCGCCACATCGCGTTTCGCCAGATCAACCTGGTCGCCGATCGCCCGCCGGGCGGCGCATTCGACCTGATCCTGTGCCGCAACGTCATGCTGTACCTGAACCCGGTGCCAAAGGCCGGCGCGTTCGACCGGCTGGCCCATGCGCTGGCGCCGGGCGGGCTGCTGGTGCTGGGCGCGGGCGAGACGGTGATCGGCCAGACCGACCGGTTCGAGCCAAGCGGACGCTTTCGCGGATTCTATCAACCGGCCGAGGGTTGCTCCGGCGGGGGACGGAGCGCCGCCAAGGCCGCTTGACGCCGCGCACCATTCCCGCGATGCGCGGGGCCTCGCGTGGTCAAGGCGCGTGGCCGGGGAAAGCCTGATGACGATCATCGACACGCCGTCGCCCAATTTTGACGAGCGCTCGCTGCCCATCACGATGATCGTGCTGCATTATACCGGCATGCAGGATGCGCAGTCCGCGATCGAGCGGCTGCGCGATCCGGAGGCCAAGGTGTCGTGCCATTATCTGGTGGCGGAGGACGGCACGGTCCTGCGCATGGTGGACGACCACAAGCGCGCCTGGCACGCCGGTCGCTCGCACTGGCGCAGCGTCGACGACGTCAACTCGGCGAGCATCGGCATCGAGATCGTCAATCCCGGCCATGACTGGGGATATCGTCCCTTCCCCGACGAGCAGATCGCCGCGGTCATCGCCCTGGTCCATGACCTGAAGGACCGGTACGCGATCACCCGCGGCAACATCGTCGGCCATTCCGACATCGCGCCCGCGCGCAAGCGCGATCCGGGCGAACTGTTTCCGTGGGGCCAACTCGCGCGGTTGCGCCTGGCCCTGCCGCGGCCGACCAGGAACCTGATGGATCCGATGTGGACGGAGGCCGGTTTCTGCCTGGCGTTGGAACGCTTCGGCTATGACGTGACCGACCGGATGGCGGCGATCATGGCGTTTCAGCGCCGTTTCCGCCCCGAACTGGTGGACGGCGAGATCGATGCCGAGTGCCGGATGATCCTGCTCGCGCTGCTGCTGCCCCGGCCGCAGGGCGACGACTGACGCGCCCATGGCCCGCAAATTCTACCTGACGGCCACGATGCCCGATGGCTATGTGAAGACGATCGGGCCGACCAACGCTGCTTTCAGCCATTATTGGCGCATCGTGGCGGTGTTGCAGAACGGCAAGACCGAGGTGTTCTGGGGCCACGCCAAGACGCTGGCCGAAGCACGTGGCAAGCAGGCGGCCGCCGCCGACGCCGCCCGCCAGCGTGGCTGGACCCGCTACGATTTCGAGATCGCCGAACTGGAACGGACGCGCGAACCCCCATGCACCTGACGCTGGACGCCGTCCTGTTCCTGATGACGGTCGCGCTGTTCGCCGGCACGATCGACGCAATGGCCGGGGGCGGGGGGCTGCTGACCATTCCGGCGCTGCTGGCGGCGGGCGTGCCGCCGGTTTCCGCGCTGGCGACCAACAAGCTGCAGAGCGCGATCGGGACGGGCTCGGCGTTTCTCGCCTACCGGCGCGGCGGGCATGTCGATCTGCACCGCTTCACCGTGCCGGCGATCGGCGCCTTTGCCGGGTCGGTCGCCGGGGCCACCGCCGTGCAGCATATCGATCCCGGCTTCCTTGCCGGGCTGGTGCCGGTGCTGTTGATCGTGATGGCGCTCTACTTCCTGCTGTCGCCGCCGATGAGCGATGTGGATCGCCATGCGCGGCTGGGGCGGATCGGGCTGACCGGGGTGGTGAGTGTCATCGGCTTTTATGACGGCTTTTTCGGGCCGGGCACGGGATCGTTCATCACGACCGCGCTTGTCGCGCTGGGGGGGCTGGGGCTGGTGCGCGCGATCGCCAATACCAAGTTCCTGAACCTGGCGACCAACCTTGCCGGAGTGCTGGCGATGATCGCGGGCGGGCAGATGTTGTGGATGCTGGGGCTGGGCATGGCGGCGGCCAATGTCGCGGGCAACCAGATCGGCGCGCGGCTGGCGATGCGCTTCGGCGGGCGGGGGGTGCGGCCGCTGCTGGTCGTCATGTCGATCGCGCTGACGATCAAGCTGCTCGCCGATCCCGCCAACCCGGCACGGGGCTGGATCGCGGCGCTGGTCGGATAGCTCTGGTCAGCGCGCCCTCATGCCGCTACAGCCCGCCCCGCCAGAGGGTCGGGCGGCCGCGGCTCCAGCGATGGAGGCGAGGAAAGTCCGGGCTCCGCGAAACAACGGTGCCGGGTAACGCCCGGCGGGGGCGACCCCAGGGACAGTGCAACAGAGAGCAGACGACCCAATCCTTCGGGACGAAGCCTTCGGGCAGGTCAAGGTGAAAGGGTGCGGCAAGAGCGCACCGCGGCCCTGGTAACAGGGACGGCACGGCAAACCCCACCGGGAGCAAGACCGAATAGGGATGGCATGGACCTTCATGGTCCGGGGCGTGTTCCCGCCCGCCGTCCGGGTTGGTTGCTTGAGGCGGCGCGCAAGCGTCGTCCTAGACGAATGGTCGCCCATCCGGCCTTGTGGCCGGTGGACAGAACCCGGCTTACAGACCCTCTGGCATTATCCTTTCGAATGGTTCAGACCTCGGGCGACGAGGTTTGGGAGGGCCATGGGGGATGCACGATTTCACCACCGCGCGCGCGCTGATCGCAGCAGCGCTGCTCACGGGCAGCGCGGTTTCCGCGCAACAGCAGCCGGCGACGGGCAGTGTCCAGCAGGATTACGACGCGGCCACCGCGCTCGACGCGGGCAAGGACAATGCCGCGGCGCTGGCGGCCTGGGAAAAGCTGGAGCCGCGCACCAAGCCGGGCAGCCGCAGCCGGGCGATCGTGCAGGTGCGCCGGGGCGGCGCGCTGTTCCGCCTCGGGCGGCGGGACGAGGCGCTGGCGATGATCCGCACCGGGCTGGCAGGCTTGCCCACCGATGACGCTTCGCTGGCGGAGGATCGATCCAAGGCGCATGCGATGCTGGGCCGGATCGCCGCCGATGCGTTCGATTATGCGGGCGCCGCCGCCGAATATGCAAAGGCGGAGAAGAATGCGGTCGTCCCCGCCGATATGCTGATCGCGTTGCTCGGACTGTCCCAGGCGCAGATTTTCACCGATCCGGCCGCCGCCGGGGCGACGCTGGACCGGGCCGATGCGGTTTTGAAGACCGCGTCGGTCGACAATGCCTCGCGTGCCCTGTTCATGCGGCGCCGGGCGATGCTGCACATGAACCAGGGTGATTTCGAGGTGGCACGCCGCGACGGCAAGGCCGCGGTGCAACTGTTGGGCGGGATCACCAATCGCACCGACCTGCTGGACGTGTCCGCCCGGTCCGATACGGCGATCGCCGCGCTGCTTGGCGGGCACGAGGAGGAAGCGCGCGAATATCTCGCCTATACCGGCGCCGGGCGCTCCACCAAGGGCGAGTTCTCGCCCGGTGCCCAGATGAAGGCCCCGGACTGCGGCGGCGAGGCGGACCTGCGCCCCGAGGATGTCGGCGTCGTGGAATTCAGCATCGGCGACGACGGCACGGTGATCCAGGCCACGCCCATCTACGCCTCGGGCGGCGGAGAAAAGGCACTGGCCTTTGCCCGGATCGTCCAGGACTGGTGGTGGAATCCGGAGCAGATCAAGACGCTGCCGGCCTTTTACCGCTACAATATGCGCGTCGAGATGCGGTGTTCGACCGCCTTCTCGCGGCCCTCGATCGGGGGAGAGCTGGATAGCGAAGCGGTGGCGTGGCTGGAAGGCAAGGGCGTGACGGTGGCCCCCGATCCGGAGCGGCCGGGCCCCGCCACGCTGGCCGCGCAGCGCGAGGCGTTGCGCCAGGCAGACGCAGGCAAGGGGGCGGAGTCGCTGGCGGCGCTGGGCGCGATCCAGGCGCTGCTCACCAACGCCATGGTGCCGGACGCGGAGAAGAAGCCGCTGGCCACCCGTGCGCTGGCGATCGCGACGGCGGCGGGCGCGCCGGCCCCGGTCAGGCTCAACTATGCGATGACGATGTTGACCGCCGACGCACCCGATCTGTGGAAGCCCGGCCGCTTCCGGCGTGCGGTCGAGCCGATGCTGACCGACCCCGTCTATGCCGGTGACCCACAGGCGCGCGCCGCGCTGCGGCTGATGATCGCCGATCGCGATCGCAAGAGGGGCGCGGAAAGCGAGCCGCTGTTGCGGCAGGTGGCCGACGATGGCGCCCTGGCGGCCAATGACCCGCTGAAGGTGGGGGCGCTGGTTCGCCTCGCCTCGCTGGCGCAGGCGCGTGGCGACGGGACGGCGGCAAGGGCGGCATTCGATCGCACGGGGCTGTCGGCGAACCAGTGCAGCATCATGGATGCACCGCCCAAGCAACTCTCCAGCTTTGGCGCCAATGATTTTCCGACCGACGCACTGCGCTGGGGGTTCGAGGGATGGACGCAGCTGCAATATGACGTGAAGGCGGACGGCAGTGTGGCCAATGCTCGCACGCTGCTCAGCTATCCGCCCTTCGTCTTTTCAAAGGCGGGCACGAAGATGTTCAGCGCGGCACGCTATGCCAAGACCTATCGGCCCGATGGCAGCCTGGGGTGCGGCGCGACGACGCAGCGCGTGAACTTCCGGTTGCCGGGGTGAAGTGGGAAGCCACCGTCGGGCGTGACCGCCTGACGGTGGCTGACCGGACTACACAAGGACCTTGTCGGGGTTGCCGACCGCGCTCAATTCGGTGCTGGCATCGATTTCCATCAGCGTTTTGATATGGCCGTCGCGCATGTCGTAGACCCAGCCGTGCAGCCAAAGTTCGCGGCCTTCGCGGAAGGCGTTCTGGATGATGTCGATGCGCGCGAGATGCATCAACTGGTCGCGGACGTTCAACTCGACCAGGCGGTTGACCTTGCCGTCCTCGGTCGGTTCGGCATCGATCTCGGCACGGTGGCGGTGCAGCACGTCGCGGGCATTGCCCAGCCAGGTATCGACCGGGCCGCTGGTCCCGCCCGACAGGGCCGCCTGCACCCCGCCGCACCCATGATGGCCGCACAGGATGACGTGGCGGACCTTCAGCACGTCGACGGCATATTGCACCACCGACAGCAGGTTCAGATCGTCGTCATGGACGAGGTTGGCGATGTTCCTGTGCAGGAACATGCCGCCCGGGGGCGTCATCGTCATCCGCTCGGGCGTGACGCGGCTGTCCGAACAGCCGATCCACAGGAAATCGGGCTTCTGCCCCGCCGTCTGGCGTTCGAAAAAGTCCGCCTTTTCCTCGATCAGTTCGGTCGCCCACGCCTTGTTGGCGAGCAGGAGTTGCTTGTATTCTCTCATGCGAAGCGCACTCCGGCGATGGGGGCGTTGATGAGCGGCGCGCTGCGCTCGGCGATGTCGCCGCGGACGATCACGTCGATGTCGCGGTAGGCGGCGCCCTTGATGAAGGCGTTGATGATGTCGACATTGTCGAGGTCGACATACGACGTGGAGGACAGGTCGATCAGCAGGTTCGCGCCATCGGGCACGCGGGCAAGCTGCTGTTGCAGTTCATATTTGTGGATGAAGTACAGGTTGCGGCGGGCGCGGATCAGGCAGTCTTCGCCTTCGCAGGCGAAGGTGATGGCGGTGCGGAAGTTGCGGGCGACGACGAAGACGAAGCCGACGGCCAGGCCGATCAGGATGCCGATCAGGAGGTCGGTGAACAGGATCGCCAGCACGGTGGCGACAAAGGGCACGAACTGCGTCCAGCCCTGCTTGAACCGTTCGGTAAACAGCTTGGGCTTGGTCAGCTTGTAGCCGGTGGCGATCAGCACCGCGGCGAGCGCCGAGAGCGGGATCAGGTTCAGCATCACCGGGATCAGCGCGACCGACAGGAGCAGCCACAGCGCGTGCAGCATCGCGGACAGCTTGCTTTCGGCGCCGGCATCGACATTGGCCGAGGAGCGGACGATCACCGAGGTGACGGGCAGGCCGCCGAGCAGGCCGGACACGATGTTGCCGCTGCCCTGCGCCATCAGCTCCCAGTTCTTGTCGGTGGTGCGGCGGCGCGGGTCGATCTCGTCCACCGCCTTGACGCTTAGGAGCGATTCCAGGCTGGCGACGATCGCCAGCGTCACCGCGCTGGTCCACACCACGCCCATGGTCAGCCCGCTGAAATCGGGCATGCGGAACAGGCCGACAAACTCCGCCGGGCTGCCCGCGACGGGCACCTGCACCAGATGCTTTGCGCCCAGTTGCCAGCCCGGCACGGTCGCGCCGAGCAGCGCATTGCCGACGACGCCGATCACCACCACAAGCAGCGGGCCGGGCACGAAGCGCAGCGGGCCCTGCTTGGGGCGGTACGCGTCCCAGGTGAACAGGAAGAGCAGGCAGACGACGCCGATGACGATCGCGCCGGGCGTGACGTCGCTGGTCACGCTGGTCCACAGGTCGGTAAAGGTGTTGCCGCCCGATGCGGTGGCGAACTCGAAGCTGCCCTCGAAATCGCCGTCATAGCCGACGAGGTGGGGCACCTGCTTCAGGATCAGGATCAGGCCGATCGCGGCCAGCATGCCGGTGATCACGGAGGAGGGGACGAATTCCGCCAGGATGCCGGCGCGGGTGAAGGAGAAACCCAGTTGCAGCACGCCGGCCAGCATCACCGCGACCAGAAAGATCTGGTAGCTGGGCATCCGCTCGATCGCTTCCAGCACGATCACGGTGAGCCCGGCCGCCGGCCCGCTGACCGACAGGGGCGATTTCGACACGAAGCCGACGACCAGCCCGCCGACGATCCCCGCGATCAGGCCCGAGAAGAGCGGCGCCCCGGATGCCAGTGCGATGCCCAGGCACAAGGGAAGGGCGACCAGCGCCACCACGATCGAGGCCGGGACATCCGCCCGAAGATTGGCCATAAAGGAACGGGAAGTCGGCACCATTGATCCTACTCGCTAAAGCATCGGCACCACTGTCCGTTTTCTTCGGACATGAGAGCTTTTATGACATGTTCATGATGGCAGGGCAGGCGCGACGGTCAAGGGGTTACGGCCGGCATGGCACCTTTCGTGCGCGTGCCACGTCTTGCACCGGCGGCGCATCGCCTTATGTCCGCTCCTGTGGCGCGACCGACTACACGATCGAACGATTGGGGCTTTCCCCGCTGGCGAGGCTATGGCTCGGGCCGCGAGGCCAAGCCCGTGCGGATCTGCGACCGGCACGGCTGTGACGAGCCGGGCAATTGTCCGGCACCCAAATCTCCCAACAATCCCGATCGTTGGTACTTCTGCACCAACCATGCCGCCGAGTATAATCGCGGCTGGGACTATTTTCAGGGGCTGGACGCCGAGGAAGCGGCGGCGCGCGAAGCGGGCGAGCGGCGGACCAATGCCGGCTATGCGCAATCGCGCCATCATGGCTGGGCAGGATCGGGCGACGGCAGCCGGTCGCGTGACGAGATGCGCGCGCTGGACGTGCTGGGGCTGGAGCCGGACGCTACCTTCGACCTGATCCGCGCGACGTGGCGCGGACTGGCCAAGGCGAATCACCCCGATGTCCGCCCGAACGATCCGGATGCGGCGACGCGGTTCCAGCAAGTGCAGGCCGCCTATGAGGTGCTGCGTGCCGCCGAGGAGATGCGGAGCACGCAGCGCGCATGATCCGGCGTGCAAAGGCGGAGTGGACCGGCGTCGTGCTGGTCTGCGGCAAATGTTCCAAGAAGGTCGGTGGCGGATTCGGCCCGAAGGGCAGGACGCCGCTCGCCAAGGTGCTGCGCAAGCTGATCGGGGGCAAGGGCCGCAAGGCACCGCTGGGCGTGATCGAGACCAGGTGCCTGAAGCTGTGCCCCAGGAACGCCGTCACCCTGGTCGATACCGCGCGGCCGGGCGAGTGGCTGGTGGTGTCGCCCGGCGAGCCGGTGGCGGAAATCGCCATGCGTTTGGGGCGGGGTACCCCTCAGGCGTAGCGCGTGGCGGTGTCGCGGATCAGCGCGATCATTCCCGGTATGCCATTCGTTCTCTGCTTGGTCAGGTATCGCTCGAGACCCAGAGGAGCGAGTTTACCTTCGATGTCCGTCGCCAAGATTACGCTCGGATGTTGGTCTTGAACAAGAGACAGGATGACGCCGATCACCCCTTTAGGGAGCATTGCTTCCGCATCCGCAAGGAAGTGCAACGTTCCATCGCTCTGCAAGGTTGGATAGGCCCAAACCTTAGAAGCGCACCCCCTTACTAAAGTCGCATCGGTTTTGAGGGCCGCCGGCATTGGTTCCAGCGATTCTCCAATCTCTCGAAGGGCGATGTGACGATCATCGCCTTCGAGGAAGGCTAATTCTTCGTGGATGTCGTTGAAGCTGCGCATACCCATCGCGCTACCGCCTCGGGCCCCCGGGAGCAACCGCCGGGGGCAAAACGCCCCTTGCCCGGTTCAGAGGTCGACACCCGCGGCGATCGCCTCCAGCTTGCGGATGCGCTCCTTCAGGTCCGCCATTTCGATGCGGGCGCCCGCATTGGCCGGGGACGTGAAGGGCAGGTCGTGCGCCCGGTCATATTCGCGGTTCTTGAGCTGCAGCCAGCCGCGCCATCCGGCCAGCGCGGCGGCGGTGGTCATGCCCAGCCCGACGAGCCCGGCGGCGGCCATGGTGATGTAGAAATCGGGGTCCGTCATGTCCGCCTCCCTTAGCGGTCGCGAAGCCGGTCGATCTCACGGTCGAGGTCGACGGTCTTGTGGTTGTCGGTGATCACGCGCTCCAGCACCTGGATGCGCTCCTTCAACTGCTGCATTTCCTGGCGCATCGCGCGGGTTTCGCCGTCCTGCTCGCCATGGCTCCGGTCCATCAGGTCGAGCCCGGGCGATCGCCGATGCTTACCCCTGACGACGCTGGCGATCATCACGATCATCACGATCAGGACGACCATCACCTGTCCGCCGCTCATCTTTCATCTCCCTTGTATCTTTTGGCTTTCAGTTGAGCGGACGCTCGTCGCGCAGCCGCTCGATCTCGTCCGACAGATCCATCCCCCTGTCGGTGACGATGCGTTCCAGCACGCGCACCCGCTGTTCCAGACGCTCGGTCTGCGCTGCATATTGTGCAGCCTTTTCGGCGATCATCGAGGCTTCCAGTTCCATCCGACGGTGCCGATAGGCGAGCCATGGCTTTACAAACGTTCCGCCGAAGATCGCGAGAAGTCCGCAACAGATGCCCATAACGGGTATGATCAGCGGGCTCATGTCAGTTCGCCTTGTGCCGAAGCTGCTCGATCTCGTGATCCAGCCGGTGGCTGCCGTCGGTGACGATGCGTTCCACCACCGCCAGCCGGTCCTTGACCGCGCCCATTTCGGCGCGGAGCTGCGCGTTTTCCTGGCTGAGCAGGCGGATGCGCTCGGCGGCCTCCTGATCGGTCTTGGGATAGATCGCCTGACCCCAGGCACCGTCCAGCGGGTAGCCGTTCTTGATGCGCATCCAGGTGGTCAGCACCCAGCCGCCGATCCCCAGCGACGCCATGATCGCGATAAAGGGGAACAGGGCCTGTATCGTCGCGAATTTGTCAGGGGACATGGTCTTATCCTCCGGTCAGCGCAGGCTGTCGATCTCGTCGGCCAGGCGGCTGTTGCGGCTGGTATAGTGCAGCTCGATGTCGGCGAGCCGGCGGTCGATGTCGCGGAACTTGGAGCGGACCTCGGCGGTCGAACGCTTCGGGTTCGAGCGGACACCCTGCCAGAACTTGGCGTCGTCATCGGTCTGATACAGGTCGATCGGCTTGGCCACCGCCATCCAGGCGACGAGGACATAGGCAAGGGGAACCCAGGGGATGCCGACGCCCGATACGGTGAGCAGGACGGCGGCGACCCGGACCCACAGCGCGTCGATCCCCGTATAGTCGGCGATCCCGGCGCACACGCCCTTGAACTTGGCGTTCTGCTTGTCGAGGTAGAATTGCGTGCGGCTGGCGGACATGTCAGTTCCTCCGATCGGGTGCGTAGTCGCCCTTGGTCAGGCGGGGTTCGGGTTGCCATTCCGGGGCGGCGATGCCCGGTTTCCAGTCGGGGCCCGATTTCCAGTTGGGGTTGTCGGCGGCGACGATGCGTTCGACCGTGTTCACCCGGTCTTCCAGGCGGCGGGCGAGCATGTGCAGCTCGTCGAGCAGTTGCTCGTCCTCATGCGTGATCTTGGGCGCCTGCTTCCACTTGGTGACATAGTGGAAGATGAGCCAGGGCAGGCCGATCAGCGCGAGGAAGATGGCGAGTACGCCCTCGAAGTTCATCTCAGCCCTCCTTCTTCATGCGCGCCTTCAGGGCGGCGAGATCGGCATCGACCTTGTCGGAGGTGCGCAGCTCGGCAATCTCCTCCTCCAGCGTCTTGGCGACACCCAGGCCCAGCGCGTCGGCGCGGCCCTCGGCCTCGTCCACCCGGCGTTCCAGCACGTCGAAGCGGCTGAAGGCGTCGTGCGTCTTGGGGCCGTTCCACATCTCGCGCAGGCGGACGCGGGTGTTGGCGCTTTCCAGTCGGGTCTGCACCGCATTCTGCTTGGTGCGGGCCTCGCGCAGCTTGTTCTGCAGCTTGGTGATGTCCTCTTCCGACGCGCGCAGCGCATCGTCGAGCACCTGCACCTCGACCGACAACTGGTCGGCCATGTCGGCCGCCTTCTGCCGCTCGACCAGGGCGGCCTTGGCCAGGTCCTCGCGGTCCTTGGACAAGGCCAGTTCCGCCTTTTCGGTCCAGCTTGCCTGAAGCTGCTCCAGCTTGCTGATGTGGCGGCGCATCTCCTTCTGGTCCGCGATCGTGCGGGCCGCGGAGGCGCGCACCTCGACCAGCGTTTCCTCCATTTCGAGGATGATCATGCGGATCATCTTCGCGGGGTCCTCCGCCTTGTCGAGCAGGTCGGCGAAGTTGGCGGCAACGATATCGCGGGTGCGGGAGAAAATGCCCATCGGGTACTCCTTGGGGAAACAGGTTGCGGCGATTATGCGACCGGACCGGTCGCCGCCGCAACGGGGGTTTCGGTGTGGGACGTCGTCGCCGGGGCCAGCGCGCCGAACAGGCAGGTGGCGCTCATCAGGATGGTGCAGGCGACGGTGGCGAACTTGCGGCTGATCTCAGTGGTGAACATGGTGGAAATCCCTTTTTTCTGAACCTTGGTGATCCGCCGATCGGCGGGATACCAACAGCATTGCAGGACCCGTGCCAGTTTCAGAAATGGCGGATTTCCGTGCGATTTGCCGATCGTTGCACGCCTAACCCATATTCCCGCTTGCCAAGCCTTGGTGAAATCCGCCACCAATTGGCCATGGAACGGACGAGCCAGGTGATCGGTCAGTCGGGGGCGTTCCTCGACGCATTGGAACGCGCCAGCCGGGCGGCGGCGCTGGACCGGCCCGTGCTCGTCATCGGCGAGCGGGGAACGGGCAAGGAACTGGTGGCCGAACGGCTCCACCGCCTGTCGCCGCGCTGGGACCAGCCGCTGGTCGTCATGAACTGCGCGGCACTTCCCGAAACGCTGATCGAAGCGGAGCTGTTCGGGCATGAGGCGGGTGCGTTCACCGGCGCCGCTAAGACGCGCGCCGGGCGGTTCGAGGAGGCCGATGGCGGCACGCTGTTCCTGGACGAGCTCGGCACGCTGTCGATGGCGGCGCAGGACCGATTGCTGCGCGCGGTCGAATATGGCGAGGTAACCCGGATCGGTGCGTCGCGGCCGATGCGCGTCGATGTCCGCATCGTCGCCGCCACCAACGAGCACCTGCCCGACAAGGTGGAGGCGCACGAGTTTCGCGCCGACCTGCTCGACCGGCTGTCGTTCGAGGTGGTGACGCTGCCGCCGCTCAGGGCGCGTCAGGCCGATATCATGGTGCTGGCCGATCATTTCGGGCGGCGGATGGCGGCGGAGATCGGCTGGGATCGCTGGCCAGGCTTCGGGCCGGCGGCGGTCGATGCGTTGATGCAGCATCGCTGGCCGGGGAATGTGCGCGAGTTGAGGAACGTGGTGGAGCGCGCGGTGTACCGGTGGGAGCGGGAGGGGCCGGTGGATGCGATCGAGATCGATCCGTTCCAGTCGCCGTTCCGGCCCAAGGGACAGTCGCCCGCGGCATCCGCCTCCGCCGCGCCGTCGACGCCGGCAAGGGAGGAGCCGTCATCGGGAGACGAGGTTGCGGCCTGCGAAGTGGGGCCGTCCGACTTCAAGAGCCGGGTGGCGCGGTTCGAGCGGGAGTTGCTGGCCAAGTCGCTGGCGGACAACCGGTTCAACCAGCGGACGACGGCGGATGCGCTCGGCCTGTCCTATGACCAGCTTCGTCATGCGCTTCGTCGTCATGACCTGATCGGTACGGTTGCGTAATCAGGCCGGGGGAGCCATTTGGGGCGCCTCGCGTTTGCCATGGCAAATCCCCAAGGAGACAAAGAAATGGCGTTCGAACTGCCCCCGCTGCCGTATGACTATGACGCGCTGGAGCCGGTGATCTCCAAGGAGACGATGACCTTCCACCACGACAAGCATCACAAGGCCTATACCGACAAGCTGAACGAAGGCGTCGAAAAGGACGCGTCGCTGCAGGGCAAGTCGATCGAGGACATTCTCGGCCAGATCTCGTCGCAGCCGCCGCTGGTGCGCAACAATGGCGGTGGATACTGGAACCACGACTTCTTCTGGAAGATCCTTTCCAAGCCGGGCACCGGTGGCCAGCCGTCGGAAAAGCTGCAGGCGGCGATCGACGCCTATGGCGGCCTCGACAAGCTGAAGGAAGACTTCAACACCAAGGGCGCCGGGCAGTTCGGCTCGGGCTGGGCGTGGGTGATCGTCGACGGCTCGGGCGCGCTCAAGGTGACCTCGACCCCGAACCAGGACAATCCGCTGATGGACGACGTGGCCGACAAGGGCACGCCGATCCTGGGCAACGACGTGTGGGAACACGCCTATTACCTCACCTACAAGAACGACCGCGCCGCCTATCTGAAGGCGTGGTGGGACGTGGTGAACTGGAACGAGGTGTCGAAGCGCTTCGAGGCGGCGGGCGCCTGACGTCGACATCCCTCCCGCTCCGGCGGGAGGGGTGGGAAGGGGGCGTACAGGATCACCTGTGCGCCCCCTTTTCCTTATTCGGGCGGAATGTCGCCGACCGGCTTCTCGCCTGCGCTCAGGCCGTTGCGCATCAGCATCGGGATGTTGGCGAGCGCGAAGCCCAGCGTCAGCGGGATCGCGCCCCACAGCTTGAAGCCCACCCAGAAGTCCCAGGTGCTGGAGCGCCACACCACCTCGTTCAAAACCGCCATGAAGGCGAAGAAGATCGCCCAGTTGCGCGTCACCTTGCGCCAGCCGGTCTGGGTCAGCCCGGCATAGACCGAACCAAGCAAGGCTTCGAGCAGCGGGCGGCCGGTGATCAGGCCATAGGTCAGGATCGCCGAAAAGGCGGTGTAGACGATGGTCGGCTTCATCTTGATGAAGCGCTCGTCGCGGAAATAGAGGGTCAGCGCGCCGAACAGCAGCACCAGCGCGCCCGACAGCCACAGCATGGTCGACACCCGGCCCAGCTTGATCCGGCTGACGATCATTGCGACCACGGTGGCCGCCATGAACACGCCGGTGGCGATCAGCACGCGGGTCAGCGGCCCGGCGGGGGCGAGGAAGTTGACCGCGAAGAACAGCAGCAGCGGCCCATATTCCAGCCCCAGCTTCAGCCCGGCCCGATCAGGCGCGGCGTCGCGCGGCGCGGTCACTTGCGGCCTCCTTCGATGCCGGCAATGATCCGGCTGACTTCGCTGGCGTCGAACGGGCGCAGGTCGGTCATCCCTTCACCGACGCCGATCGCATGGATGGGCAGGCCGTAACGCTCGGCCGCCGCCACCAGCACGCCGCCGCGCGCGGTGCCGTCCAGCTTCGTCATGACCAGCCCGGTCACGCCCGCCACGTCCTTGAACACCTCGATCTGATTGAGCGCATTCTGGCCCGTCGTCGCGTCGAGCACGAGGACGATGTCGTGCGGCGCCTCCGGGTTCAGGCGGCCGAGCACGCGGCGGATCTTGGCGAGTTCGTCCATCAGCTCGCGCTTGTTCTGCAGGCGCCCGGCGGTATCGACGATCAGCACGTCGATGCCCGTCGCGGTGGCCTGCTTGACCGCCTCATAGACGATGCCGGCCGCGTCGCCGCCTTCCTTGCCCGAGACGATCGGCACGCCCACGCGCGCCGCCCAGGTAGCCAGCTGGCCGATCGCGGCGGCGCGGAACGTGTCGCCCGCGGCCAGCATCACGCCGTAATCCTGCTCCATGAACAGATGCGCCAGCTTGGCGATGGTGGTGGTCTTGCCCGATCCGTTGACGCCGATGACGAGGATCACCTGCGGGCGCGGAAACGCGTCGATCTCCAGCGGGGTGGCGACCTTCGCCAGCGCCTTCTCCACCTCCTCGGCGACGACGAGGCGGATACCCAGATCCTCCATGTTGCGCTCGAACGTTCCCTCGGCCAGCCGCTGGCGGATGTGGCCGGCGGTCTCCGGCCCCAGGTCGGAAGCGATCAGCGCCTCCTCGATATCGTCCAGCGTCGGCTCGTCCAGGCGCGCGCCGCCGAGCCCGGCGAGATTGCCGACCAGCCGGTCGGAGGTACGGCGAAAGCCGCCCAGCAGCTTTTCGTGCCAGGAGGGGGATGTGCTCATAGACGCGTTCCGATGAGATGGGTGTCGGTGGCGCCGGTCACGCGGACCGGGGCGATGGTGCCGGGCGGGGCCGGGGAATCGAGGTGCACGGTGGCGAAGCCGGGCGTGTGGCCGGTGGTGCCGGGGCGTTCGACCAGCACCTCCTGCCGGCTGCCGACCTGTGCCGCCAGCCATGCCGCGCGCGCGCGGCCCGCGGCGTCGCGCAAGGCGGCGGCACGCGCGCGGCGCAGATCGTGCGGCACCTGCGGCATGCGCGCGGCGGGCGTGCCGGTGCGCGCGGAATAGGGAAAGATATGGGCATGGACGATGCGACAATCCTCGACCAGTGCCAGCGTATCCGCCGCCATCGCGTCATCCTCGGTCGGGAAGCCGGCGATCAGGTCGGCGCCGATCGCGATTTCCGGCCGGCGGGCGAGCAGTCGCTGGACGATCTCCACCGACTGGGCCCGGCTGTGGCGGCGCTTCATCCGCTTCAGGATCAGGTCGTTGCCGGCCTGCAGCGACAGGTGCAGGTGCGGCATCACCCGCGCCTCGCCCGTCACCAGATCGAACAACCGATCGTCGATCTCCACCGAATCGAGCGACGACAGCCGCAGGCGGCGCAGGGCGGGCACGAAGGTCAGGATACGTTCGACCAGCGACCCCAGGGTCGGCCGGCCGGGCAGGTCATGGCCATAGCTGGTCAGGTCGACGCCGGTCAGCACGACCTCGTTATGGCCGGCATCCACCGCACGCGCGATCTGGTCCACCACGCCGCCCGCCGGCAGCGAGCGGCTGGGGCCGCGCCCGGCGGGGATGATGCAGAAGGTGCAGGCATGGTCGCAGCCATTCTGCACCTCGACAAAGGCGCGGGCGTGTTGGCCGAAGGCCACCGGCCGGGTCGCGGAGGGCAGGGCGCCCCAGCTTTCCGGGCGCAGCTTGTCCGGGTTGCGCACCACGCGCGATACCTCGGGCATGGCGGTGAAGCTGTGCGGGTCGATCTCGGCCGCGCAGCCCGTCACCACGATGCGCGCGCCCGGCCGCGCGCGGGCGGCGCGGCGGATCGCGGCACGCGTCTGCTTGACGGCTTCATTCGTGACGGCACAACTATTTACCACGACGGTGTCCTCCGTCGCGCCGAGCAGCGCACGGATCGTTTCGCTCTCGGCGATGTTGAGTCGGCAACCCAGGCTGACGACCTCGGGCGCAGGAGAAGCGGACATGGATGGCGATCTAGGAGCGCGCGGCGCAATAGTCCATGAAGACGCGCAAAGCGTGTTGGCATTCTGGTTCGCGCTGACGCCGGAACAGCATTTCGGCAAGGATGCGGAGCTGGACGCGGCGTTGACCGAGCGGTTCGGCGCGCTGCGCGATGCCGTGCTGGCGGACAGCGCGGCGGAGTGGCGGGGCGACCCGGAAACCTTGCTGGCGGCGATCATCCTGCTCGATCAGGTGTCGCGCAACATGCACCGGGGCGATGCGCGCGCCTATGACGGCGACACGCTGGCGCTGGCGCTGACCATGGAGGCGATCGACAAGGGCTGGGACATGCGCCTGCCACCGGAGAGGCGCGTGTTTCTCTACATGCCGTTGATGCATGCCGAATCGCTGGCCGTGCAGCATCTGAGCGTCCGCAAGTTCGAGGCGCTGGGCGTGGAGGAAAATCTGCGCTTCGCGGTCGAGCATCGCGACGTGATCGCCCGGTTCGGCCGCTACCCCAGCCGCAATGCGGCGCTGGGCCGCGGATCGACGCCTGAGGAACAGGCCTATCTCAGCCAGCCAGGCGCGGGCTGGTAAGCCCCGGCCCCGGCGTCACCACCGCGCGGGACAGCAGATGCCGTTCGGCCAGCAGCCGGCGGATATCGGGCAGCGCCATCGGCTCGCCATACAGCGTACCCTGCGCCTGGACGCAGCCCAGCATGCGCAGGCGCTCGGCCAGATCGGCATCGGTGACCCCCTCGGCCGTGGTCGGCAGGTTCAGGCTGTCCCCCAGTTGCACGATCGCCTGCACGATGGCGGCGCGCTCCGCATCCGCGCCCATCGCCTGCACATAGGTGCGGTCGATCTTGATCCGGTCGAAGGGCAGGGCGCGCAGATGCGCCAGGCTGGAATAGCCGGTGCCGAAATCGTCCAGCGCCAGGCCAATGCCCTGGTTCTTCAGGCTGGCGACGATCGACTGAGCCAGCGGCAGGTCGGCAAGCAGCGCGCGCTCGGTAATCTCCACCTCGACCCGGTGGGCGGGAAAGCCGGTTTCGGTCAGGATCTTGATGATCTTCTGCGCCAGCCAGGCATCCTGGAACTGCGTGGCGGACAGGTTGATCGCCAGCTTGAGCGAAGGGTCCCAGTCGCGCGCGGCGGCAAAGGCCTGACGCATCACGGCGAGCGACAGGTCGCAGATCAGCCCCGTCTCCTCCGCGATGCCGAGGAACTCGCGGGCCGGCAGGATGCCGCGCTCGGGATGGTGCCAGCGCGCCAGCACTTCGAAACCGACGAGACGCCCATTGCCCAGATCGACCTGCGGATCGAAATGCGGCACGATCTCGCCGCGCTCGATCCCGGCACGCAGTGCGGCGACAAAGGCGGCGCGGTCACCCAGCGCCCGCTCGATCTCGGGCGTGAACCAGGGCTGGCCACGCGTTCCCTGTGCCGATGCGGTCAGTGCCATGTCCGCCTGGCGGAGCAGCGTGTCGAGCGACTCCTGGCCGGTGTCGCGCGCCAGCCCGAAGGTGACGCTGGCCTGTACCTCCATGCCGTCGCGGCGGATCGGCTGCACCAGCCGTACCGCCAGGCGATCGACGATGCGCTCGACACGCGCCGCGTCGCCGGGGGCGAACGCCATCACCGCGGCGAAGCGATCCCCCTCCAGCCGCGCGACGAGCGCGGACCGCGGCAGTTCGTCGTCCAGCAGCGCTGCAACATGGCGCAGCGCCAGATCATGCGCCTCGCGCCCCTGCGGCCCGGAAATGGCCCGCACCCGGTCGATATCCAGGCGAAGCAGCGTCGGCACCTTGCGGCGGCGGCGCGCGGCATCGATCAGGGCGGCGGCACCGGTGCGGAACGCGTCGCGATCCGGGGTCGGGCTCGTCCGGTGGAACGAGGGGAGGCGCGGCACGCTTGCCGGCATCGATCGATAGACGAGGCCCAGGCCAATGGCAGCGGCGATCAGCACCATCAGCGCCAGGCCACCATAGCCGCTCACCGCGCAAAATACCGCAATCGCCAGCAGCGCCGTGCCCGTCGCCAGCCCGGCGGCGAAGATCCGCGCTGGGCCATGCGCCGTATCGGCCACGATGATCGGTTCGTCTCCCACGCCGGTTTTCCTTGCACGTCAGCGATGTAGAAGAGGTTAACCGGCTGGTGTCCCCCGCCTCGCTTGCGCCGACCCGTGTTTTGGCGTAGATGGCCGGCCACGTTCCGTCACGGAATGCGAATTTGCGCGCCCAAGGGTGCACGCTGGCCGGCGAGGTTTCGCCCGCCGGCGCTTTTGCGTTTGGTGATATTTGGATTGGAGTAGGCGATGTTCGAGAGCTTGAGCGACCGGCTTGGCGGCGTTTTCGACCGTCTGCGTGGCCGTGGCGCGCTGACGGAGGCGGATGTCCGCACCGCGATGCGCGAAGTGCGCGTGGCCTTGCTGGAAGCCGATGTCGCGCTGCCCGTCGCGCGCGAATTCGTCGACAAGGTCACCGAACAGGCGATCGGCCAGAACGTGCTGCGCTCGGTCACGCCGGGCCAGCAGGTCGTCAAGATCGTCCATGACGCGCTGGTCGCGATGCTGGGCGCGGACGAATCCTCGCTGGCGCTGGACGTCACGCCGCCCGCCATCGTGATGATGGTCGGCCTGCAGGGCTCGGGCAAGACGACCACCACCGCCAAGATCGCCAAGCGCCTGTCGGGTCGCGAGCGCAAAAAGGTGCTGATGGCGTCGCTCGACGTCAATCGCCCGGCCGCGCAGGAGCAGCTGGCGACGCTGGGCACCCAGGTCGAGGTGGCGACGCTGCCGATCATCCAGGGCCAGCAGCCCGTCGACATCGCGCGGCGCGCGATCCAGGCGGCCAAGCTGCAGGGCTTCGACGTGCTGATGCTCGACACCGCGGGCCGCCTGCACGTCGATCAGGCGCTGATGGACGAGATGAAGTCGGTCGCCGAGATCGCCCGTCCGCAGGAAATCCTGCTGGTGGTCGACTCGCTGACCGGTCAGGACGCGGTGAACGTCGCGACCAGCTTCTCCGAACAGGTGCCGCTGACCGGCATCGTGCTGACCCGGATGGACGGCGATGCGCGCGGCGGCGCGGCGCTGTCGATGCGCTCGGTCACCGGCAAGCCGATCAAGTTCGCGGGCACCGGCGAAAAGCTGGACGCGCTGGAGGGCTTCCATCCCGAGCGTGTCGCCGGTCGCATCCTGGGCATGGGCGACGTGGTCAGCCTGGTCGAGCGGGCGGCCGAATCGATCCAGGCCGAAGATGCCGAGCGCATGGCCAAGAAGATGGCCAAGGGTCAGTTCGACATGGACGACCTGCGCGGCCAGCTGGCCCAGATGCGCCGCATGGGCGGGCTGGGGGCGCTGGCCGGCATGATGCCGGGCATGAAGAAGGCGCAGAGCGCGCTGAACGATGCCGGTGGCGACAAGATCCTGGTGCGCATGGACGCGATCATCACCTCGATGACGGTGAAGGAGCGCGCCAAGCCCGAGGTGATCAACGCCAAGCGCAAGATCCGCATCGCCAAGGGGTCGGGCACCACGGTGCAGGAGGTGAACAAGCTCCTGAAGATGCACCAGGAAATGTCCACCGCCATGAAGAAGATCAAGAAGATGGGCGGCCTGAAGGGCATGATGTCGATGCTCGGCAAGGGCGGCCTTGGCGGGCTCGGCAATGCGCTGGGCGGCCCGCAGATGGGCGACATGATGACCAAGGCGGGCGGTGGCCTGCCGGGTCTGGGTGGCCCGGGCGGCATGGGCAGCGGCCCGGATGGCATGCCCAAGCTCCCCGCCGGTTTCGAGAACCTCTTGAAGAAGAAGTAACCCCGGCCTCGGCCGGATCACCATCATCATCCAGTTAGAAACGAAGGACGAACATCATGGCACTTTCCATTCGCCTGTCGCGCGGCGGCTCCAAGAAGCGCCCTTATTACCGCATCGTCGTGGCCGATGCGCGTAGCCCCCGCGACGGCAAGTTCATCGAGAAGATCGGCAACTACAACCCGCTGCTCGCCAAGGACGACGAGAAGCGTATCGTGCTCGACGCCGAGCGTGCGAAGCACTGGCTGGCCAATGGCGCGCAGCCGACCGACCGCGTCGCCCGCTTCCTGGACGTGGCCGGCGTGAAGGAGCGCGCCGCGCGCAGCAACCCGAAGAAGGGTGAGCCGGGCGAGAAGGCCAAGGAGCGCGCCGAGGAGCGTGCCGAGAAGGCCAAGGCTGCTGAAGAAGCCACCGCCGAAGCATAAGCATCGGTTTGCCATGGTCATGCGTTTGCCTCTTCCCTTCGTGTGAGAGGAAAAGCGCATGACCATGATCGACCCTGATCCCCGGACCGACCGCGATGACGACGAAGATGCCACCAACCAAGGCGTCTCCACGACGGACCCAGCCGAAGGCGGCGACGACGCCCCCGACGGCGACACCGGCTCGCCCCAGGCCTGACGGTGCCGTCGTGCTGGCCGTCGTCATCGGTGCCCATGGCATCGGTGGCGAGGTCCGGCTGAAGGTGTTTGCGGACGACATGTCTGCTTTCACCACCTTCAACGATGGCACGCTGACGCTGAAGTCGTTGCGGCATGGTTCGAACGGCGCGATCGCCCGCTTCGCGCAGGTGAGCGATCGCAATGCCGCAGAGGCCTTGCGCGGTACCGAACTGACGGTGCCGCGTGACGCCCTGCCTCCGCTGGAGGAGGGTGAATATTACCACACCGATCTGCTCGGCCTGCCGGTCGTCGCCGACGATGGCGAGGCGGTGGGTCATGTTGTCGCGATCGAGGATTTCGGCGCGGGCGACGTGATCGAGATCGAATGGCCCGATGGCCGCCGTTTCATGGTGCCGATGAAGGTCGAGGCGGTGCCCGAATGGGACGCGAACCGCCTGATCGTCACGCGCGCCTTTATCGCCTGATCGGGCGCTGCTCGCTCAACAGGTTGCGGATCGTCGTTGCCGCGACCCCGGCCTCGCCCATGGCGTGGCTGATCTGATCCAGCCCCTTGACCACATCGCCCGCCGCGAACAGGCCGGGGATGGTGGTGCGCTGATGATCGTCCACCTCCAGGCAGCCTTCGTCGGTGGCGCGCGCGCCGGCTGCGACGGCCAGATGCGACCGGATGCGGCTGCCGAGCGCGGGGTAGATGCTGTCGAAGCGCATCCGCCCGGCCGCGGTATCCAGCGCCAGCTGCTCCCCCTCGATCGCCCAGCCGCCGCATGGCCCGTCCACCCGAACGACCCCTGCCTCGTCCAGTGCCCGCGCACACGCCTCGTCCAGCATATGCTCCGCCTCCGGCGCGATCAGCGTAACGTCCCGGGTGAACCCTCGCAGGAACAGCGCCTCGCGCATGCCATGATCGCTAGTCCCGATCACCGCGACACGCATGTCCGTCACCTCATACCCGTCGCACACCGGGCAATAGCGCAGCAAGCCACGCTCCAGCGCCGGATCGTGCACCTCGGGCAGCAGGCTCTTCGGACGATGGTTCACCACCCCCGTCGCCAGAAGAACGGTACGCGCCCCATAGGCCCCCTGATCGGTTACCACGCAGAACCCCGCGCCGTCCCGTTCGATGGCCGTTACCCGCGCCGCTTCCCGCCGGGCGCCGTAACGCTCCGCCTGTGCCAGCATAGCGGCCAACAGGTCCTTGCCGCTGATCCCGTCGGGATAGCCGGCATGGTTGTGCGTGCACGGAATCATCGCCGCACGGCTCGACCCGCTGTCGAACAGGCGGATCGATAAATGGAACCGTGCCAGATAGATCGCCGCGGTCAGGCCGGCCGGTCCGGCGCCGATGATGATGCAATCGTCCATGGCGGGCCAAAGCGCCGGAGCGGGATCATCGTTCCTTGTTATACGGCGTCCATGTATGGCACGCATGATCTGCCTGTCGACCTTTCCTGCCTGAAACGAACGCCGTGACCCCGATTTTTCGCGCCACCATCCTGACACTATATCCCGAGATGTTTCCCGGACCACTCGGGCATAGCCTGGCCGGGCGTGCGCTGCGCGAAGAGCGTTGGGCATGCGATGCCGTGCAACTCCGGGATTTTGCGACGGACAGGCATCGGTCGGTGGATGATACGCCGGCGGGGGGCGGGGCGGGGATGGTGCTGAGGGCCGATGTGATGGCCGCGGCGGTGGATGCGGTGGCGGACGCGCGGCCGGTGTTGGCGATGACGCCGCGGGGGCGGCCGTTGAACCAGGAGCGCGTGCGCAGTCTGGCGGCGGGGCCGGGGGTCACGATCCTGTGCGGGCGGTTCGAGGGGTTCGACGAGCGTCTGTTCGAGGCGCGCGACATCGAGCAGGTGTCGATCGGCGACTATGTCCTGTCGGGCGGCGAGATGGGCGCGCTGGTGCTGCTCGACGCTTGCGTTCGGCTGCTTCCAGGGGTAATGGGCGCGGCTTCGAGCGGAGACGAGGAAAGCTTCGAAAGCGGCCTCCTCGAATATCCGCAGTACACCCGGCCCGCCATGTGGGAAGGGCGCACGATCCCCGAAGTGCTGCGATCGGGGGATCATGCGAAGATCGCCGCCTGGCGCCATACCAGGGCGTGCGACGATACACGGTCACGGCGGCCGGACCTTTGGGAGCGTCATGAGGGCGCTCGGGTCGGTCGCCCTCTGGCGCGCGGCGATGATTGAGGACGTTTGTTTATGAACCTGATCCAGCAGCTCGAAGCCGAGCAGATCGCCAAGTTCAACGAGACGAAGAAGATCCCCGAATTCCGCCCCGGCGATACGCTGAAGGTCGGCGTGAAGGTGGTCGAGGGCGAGCGCACCCGCGTCCAGAACTACGAAGGCGTGTGCATCGCGCGTTCGAACAAGGGCATGGGCTCGTCGTTCACCGTGCGCAAGATCAGCTTCGGCGAGGGCGTCGAGCGCGTCTTCCCGCTCTACTCGCCGAACATCGATTCGATCGACGTCGTCCGCAAGGGCGCGGTTCGTCGTGCCAAGCTCTATTATCTGCGTGGCCGCACCGGCAAGTCGGCGCGTATCGCCGAGCGTCGCGACACGCGTCCTGCCAAGGGCACTGCCGCCGCGGAGTAATCCCGGCGCAGGCCTTGGCCTGAACGTCAAGGGGCGTGGAAGTTTCGGCTTCCGCGCCCTTTTTCGTGGGCGCGTTCAGGGCAGACTATGCTGAGACTGGTTTACCCCCGTCCAGGCGGATCGAGCATAGTCGAAGGCGAAGCGCGGGTGGCCCTGCTTCGACTGCGCTCAGTACGGACGGGTGTTGGGGTGAACTCAGCACATTATCATCAACCGCCGATGTTGATGAGCCAGGGCTTGGGCTGGCCGGTCGGTTTCGGCCGCCCGTCGAGCCGTTTGGCGGAGACGAGGCCGACGGGCTTCAGGATCATCTGCCCCTTGAAGGCATCCATGCCGCCGCCGGACGGCTTAGCGAGGATGCGCTTCACCGTCTCCATGCCCGCCACCACATGGCCGAACGCGGCATAGCCCGCATAGCCGGGGCGGGCGTCCATCGCGGGCGCCGGCCCGACGGTGATGAAGAAATTGCCGCCGGCCGAAGCCGGGGTCTGCCCACGCGCCATGGAGATCACGCCATCGGTGTGGCGGATGCCGGTCTTGGCGGTCGTCTCCAGTGGGAAGGGGGGCAGGATGCGGCGGGCATCGGTGCGGATGCCGCCCTGGACGAAGCCCTTTTTCGGATCGGCCTTGCCGCGTGCGGCGCGGTAGAAGGTGGTGCCGTCGAAGCGGCCGTCATCGACATAGGCGAGGAAATTGGCGCTGGTCGCGGGGGCGCGGCGCATGTCGAGGGCGACGACGATGGGCCCCTCGGTGGTGTTGATCTGGACGCGGACGAAGCCGGGCTTCGGGGCGTTGGTGGGCGTGGCGGCGGATGCCAGCAGCAGGGGGAGTGCGAGGAGGATGCGCTTCATGAGGAGCGCCGTAGCGGGGTGGGGGCGGGAGAAAAACCCCTCTCCCCTCCGGGGAAATGGCGGGGCCCGTCGCGCAGCGATGGAAGGGTGAGGGGGTACCCAGCAGCATGGCACGGCTTGGCGGCCCCTCACCCCGGCCCTCTCCCCGGAGGGGAGAGGGAGTAGTGCAGCTTACTGGTCCAGGAACGACCGCATCTTGCGGCTGCGGCTGGGGTGCTTCAGCTTCCTGAGCGCCTTGGCCTCGATCTGGCGGATGCGCTCGCGGGTCACCGAGAATTGCTGGCCGACCTCTTCCAGCGTGTGATCGGTGTTCATGCCGATGCCGAAGCGCATGCGCAGCACGCGCTCTTCACGCGGGGTGAGCGAGGCCAGGACGCGGGTGACCGTTTCCTTCAGGTTCGCCTGGATCGCGGCGTCCACCGGGATCACCGCGTTCTTGTCCTCGATGAAGTCGCCCAGGTGGCTGTCTTCCTCGTCGCCGATCGGCGTTTCGAGGCTGATCGGCTCCTTGGCGATCTTCATCACCTTGCGCACCTTCTCCAAGGGCATGGAGAGGCGCTCCGCCATTTCCTCGGGCGTGGGCTCGCGACCCTGCTCATGGAGGAACTGGCGGCTGGTGCGGACCAGCTTGTTGATCGTCTCGATCATGTGGACCGGGATGCGGATGGTCCGCGCCTGGTCCGCGATCGAGCGGGTGATCGCCTGCCGGATCCACCACGTCGCATAGGTGGAGAACTTGTAGCCGCGGCGATATTCGAACTTATCCACCGCCTTCATCAGGCCGATATTGCCCTCCTGGATCAGGTCCAGGAACTGAAGGCCACGGTTCGTGTACTTCTTGGCAATGGAGATGACGAGGCGCAGGTTCGCCTCGACCATTTCCTTCTTGGCGATACGCGCCTCGCGTTCCGCCTTCTGCACCATGTTGACGATGCGGCGGAACTCGGTGAGAGCCATGCCGGTCTGCTGCGCGATCTCGCCCATTTCCGAGCGGATGCGGTCCACCGTCGCGGCCTCGTTGGCAGCGAAATTGCCCCACTTCTTGTCCAGCCCGCGCACCGCATCCAGCCAACTCTCGTCGAGCTCATGGCCGAGATAGCGATCCAGGAAGTCCTTGCGGTTGACCTTGTGACGCTCGGCCAGGCGCAGCATCTGCCCGGCCAGCGCGGTCAGGCGGCGGTTATAGGCATAAAGCTGGTCAACCAGATATTCGATCTTCTGGTTGTGGAACTGCACGCTCTCGACCTCGGCGGTCAGCTCCTCGCGCAGCTTGTGATACTTCTTCTCGTCGGCCGCGGACAGGTCGTCGCCGCCTGCCATGGCGTCGAGGCGGCTCTGCTGGACCTTGGAAAATTTTTTGTAGAGCGCGGTGATGTTGGCGAACTTCTCCAGCGCCTGCGGCTTGAGCGTTTCCTCCATCTGCGCGAGGCTGAGGGTGTTGTCCTCCTCCTCGTCGTCCGAGGGGCGCGGCGCGCGCCGTTCGGTCATGTCGTCGTCATCGTCGGAGGAGACCTCTTCGGGCTCTTCCTCTTCCTTGAACTGCGGGCCGGCGTTCTTGGCGCTGATCTCGCCCGAGTCGTCGTCCTCGTCGTCGGACAGGTCGCCGGGGCCGGCATCCTTGGACAGCATCGCGTCGAGATCGAGGATCTCGCGAAGCTGCATCGTGCCTTCGTTGAGCGCGGTCGACCAGTCGATGATCGCGTTGAAGGTGATCGGCGATTCGCACAGGCCCAGGATCATCGTGTCCCGGCCCGCCTCGATCCGCTTGGCGATCGCGATCTCGCCCTCGCGCGACAGCAGCTCGACGGCTCCCATCTCGCGCAGGTACATGCGGACCGGATCGTCGGTACGATCGACGGTTTCCTTCTTCTTGGTTTCGAGCGCGGGCGCGGCACCATCGGACTCGCCGTCGACGGCCTCCGCCTCGTCGGCGGAATCCTCCTCGGCCTCGCCGTCTTCGCCGGCTTCCTCGTTCTCGACGATGTTGACGCCCATCTCGTTCAAGGCGGACATGATGTCCTCAAGCTGGTCGGAGGACATCTGGTCCTGCGGCAGCGCCTCGTTCAACTGGTCATAGGTGATGTAACCGCGCTTCTTCGCGCGCGCGATCAGCTTCTTGACCGACGCATCGTTCAGGTCGATCAGCGGCGCATCGCCCGTTTCCGTGGTGTCGGTCGTGTCCGCCGCCATATTCGCCTTCGCCATCAATTGCCCTCGGATCCCATCGCACGGGCGTCTTCGTTCGACTGCACCAGATTTGCAAGCCGATCCTCCAACGCCTGTTTTTCCCTCACCAATGCCACCTGCCGTTCGAATGCGTCCGCGGTGAATTCGGACTGCATCGCCTGCGTCGCCTCCGCCAGCATCGTGTCGACCTCGGGCCGTGCGATCAGGATCGCAATGGCTTCGTCCAGGTCGGCACGGGCACGGTCGTGGTCGGCGGATCGCTGCGTAAACGAATATGGCATCGTATCGGCCCTCAGCAGTTCGCTTGCGACTGTCTCGAAACCGGACCGCGCCAATATGGTGACGAGCCGCCCGCTATCAAGCGGGTCCTGTCCGCGCTGATCCTCCAGCGCGACATCGACCACCGCTTCGAACAATCGGCCCAGCGCACCGTCGACCAGCCGCAGCGATCCCAGCACCTCCATGTGCCGGGCGATCTCCGCCGGATGGCGGATCAACCCGGCCAGCACCGCCTTGGCCAGTACCCGGTCGATCCCCGCTGCCCGAAACGCCTTGGCATCCTCGGTCACGGGCAGGGGCGGGGGCTTCCACGGGCCGGTGCGCTTCTGGAACGGCACGAACGGTTTCTTGGCCGGGCGGAAATGCTCGTCGGCACGGCGGCGGAATTCGGAGAGATATTCGAACTTCACACCCTGGTCGGCGATCATGCCGGCCAGTTCGGACAGGCGCTGCTTCAACCCGGCGCGCTGTTCGGGCGTGTCGAGCGGTTCGGCGGCCATCTCGCTCTGCCACAGCCGGTCGACCAGCGGCTGGGCGCTCGCCAGCAGTTCCTCCATCGCGCCCGCACCCCTGGCACGGACCAGATCGTCGGGGTCCTGCCCCTGCGGCAGAGTGACGAAGGACAGGCTGCGCCCCGGCTGGAGTAGGGGCAGCGCGCGGTGCGCGGCGCGGATCGCGGCCTTCTGACCCGCGGCGTCGCCATCGAAGCACAGCACCGGCACCTCGACCATGCGCCACAGCTTTTCCAGCTGGTGTTCGGTCAGCGCGGTGCCGAGCGGGGCCACCGCCTCATGGATGCCGACCTGCGCCAGCGCGATCACGTCCATATACCCCTCGACCACCAGCACGCGGCCGGACTTGCGCACCGCAGGCGCGGCGCGATCGAGATTGTAGAGCGTGCGCCCCTTGTCGAAGAGCGGCGTGTCGGGGGAATTGAGATATTTCGGCTCGCCATCGCCGATGATCCGGCCGCCGAACGCGATCACCCGGCCGCGCTGGTCCCGGATCGGGATCATCAGCCGGCCGCGGAAACGGTCGTAAGGCTCCTTGTTCTCGACGCTGATCAGCAGGCCGCATTCGATCAGCGCGGGCGCGCCATAATCCTTGAGCGCGGCCTTCAGCTGCCCACGGCTGTCCGGCGCGAAGCCCAGGCCGAAGGCACGCGCGGTGTCGGGGCGGATGCCGCGCTTGTCCAGCACGCCGCGCGCTTCCGATCCGGACAGGCCGCCCAGTTGCTCGGTGAACCAGGTCGCAGCGTCGCCCATCGCATCGTGCAGCCCGCGCGCGCGCTCGGCCTTTTCGGCGGCGCGGCGATCCTGCGCCGGCATCTCCAGCCCGGCCGCCTGCGCCAGTTCCTTGACCGCATCGATAAAGGGCAGGCCGCGCTGGTCGGTCATCCAGCGAATGGCATCGCCATGCGCGGAGCAGCCGAAGCAGTGATAGAAGCCCTTCTCGTCGTTGACGTAGAAGCTGGGCGTCTTTTCATTGTGGAACGGGCAGCAGCCCTTATGCTCCCGCCCCGCCTTGTGAAGCTTGACGCTCTTGCCCACGAGCGCGGACAGGGTCGTCCGGGCGCGGAGCTCGTCGAGGAATTGCGGGGTCAGGCTCATGGCAGCCCGCTGATTATATCATGCCCCTTTTGGTGGGAGGGGGCAAGCGGCGATGCCCCCTCGATCGGCGCGATTTTGCGCGGCCTTACGCCAGTGCCGCCTTTACCAGCCCGCTGGCCTTCGCCATGTCGAGGACGGCGGCGTGGCGCGCCTTCAGCTCGGCCATGACGCGGCCCATGTCCTTCATGCCGGTCGCGCCGATCTCCGCCTTGATCGCCTCGATCGCGGCGCGGGTCTCGTCCTCGCTCAGCGTTTGCGGCAGGAAGCGTTCGATCACCGCGACCTCGGCGCGCTCGGCGTCGGCGAGTTCCTGGCGGTTGCCGCTTTCGTACATGGCGATCGATTCGCGGCGCTGCTTGACCATCTTCTGCAGCACCTCGATCACCAGCGTATCGTCGTCGGCGGGGGCGCCGCCGGTGCGGACTTCGATGTCGCGGTTCTTGATCGCGGCCTGGATCAGGCTGATCGCCGCGCGGCTTTCCTTGTCGCCGGCCTTCATGGCGGCCACCTGCGCGGCCTTGATGTCGTCGCGAATCATCGTCTCGTCTTTCGCCAAAACGCGGACGATAGCCGGGCGGGCCCGCCCCGTGAACCGGTTGACGTGGGGGCCGATGGGGTCTAGCGGGCGGCACTTAGCGACATCGCCGACCAACCAACATGGAGTGCCCGCCGATCATGGCCGACGCCAAGCCCTTTGCCATGCCCGACAAGCCCGAGGGCGCGACCGGGGTCCTCGTTCTGGCATCCGGTGAGGTGTTGTGGGGCCGCGGCTTCGGCGCCGAAGGAGAGGCGGTGGGCGAAGTCTGCTTCCACACCGCGATGACCGGCTATCAGGAGATCATGACTGATCCGTCCTTTGCCGGGCAGATCATCACCTTCACCTTTCCGCATATCGGCAATGTCGGCGCCAACCCCGACGATATCGAGGCGGATGCGCCGCACGCGCTCGGCATGATCGTGCGCGAGGATCCGACTGCGCCGTCCAACTTCCGCGCGATGGAGAACCTGTCCGGCTGGATGGCGCGGCATACGCGCATCGGCCTGGCCGGCATCGACACGCGCGCGCTGACCCGGCGCATTCGCGGCGGCGGCGCCCCCACCGGCGTGATCGCCCATTCGGCCGCGGGCGTGTTCGACCTCGACGCGCTGCTGGCGATGGCGCAGGGCTGGCCGGGGCTGGAGGGCATGGACCTTGCCAAGGGCGTGTCGACCGAGCTGCATTATGGCTGGGGCGAGACGCGCGAGGGTGGCGTGTGGCGGCTGGGCTTCGGCTATGGCGGGATCCAAGACGCGGATCGCCCGCACGTGGTCGCGATCGACTATGGCTCGAAGCACAACATCTTCCGCAATCTGGTTCAGGCCGGCGCCAAGGTGTCGGTGGTGCCGGCGACCGCCAGCTATGACGAGATCATGGCGCTTGAGCCGGACGGCATCTTCCTGTCGAATGGCCCGGGCGATCCGGCGGCGACCGGCGACTATACCGTGCCCGTGATCCGGCGGTTGCTGGAAACGAGCAAGCCGCTGTTCGGCATCTGTCTGGGCCACCAGTTGCTGGGGCTCGCGGTGGGCGCGAAGACCACCAAGATGTTCCAGGGCCACCGCGGCGCCAATCATCCGGTCAAGCGCCTGTCCGACGGCGCGGTCGAGATCACCAGCATGAACCACGGTTTTGCGGTCGAGCGCGAGACGCTGCCCGCCAATGCCCGCGAGACGCATGTGTCGCTGTTCGACGGGTCGAACGCGGGACTGGAGCTGACCGACCGGCCGGCGTTCTCAGTGCAGTATCACCCCGAGGCGAGTCCGGGGCCGCAGGACAGCTTCTATCTGTTCGAGCGGTTCGTGGGGTCGTTGCGGAGCGATCGGGGCTGATCCGGTTGCGCAGCTTTCCGGCCTGAACGGTCGACCATCATCGGAATAATCGGCGGCCCACCGCCGTTGAAGGGGCACTCATGCCAAAACGCACCGACATCTCCTCCATCCTCGTCATCGGCGCGGGGCCGATCGTCATCGGTCAGGCGTGCGAGTTCGATTATTCGGGCACGCAGGCGATCAAGGCGCTGAAGGAAGAGGGCTATCGTATCGTCCTGGTCAATTCGAACCCGGCGACGATCATGACCGATCCGGATCTGGCCGACGCGACCTATGTCGAGCCGATCACGCCCGCCATCGTCGCCAAGATCATCGAGAAGGAGCGGCCCGACGCCGTTCTGCCGACGATGGGCGGCCAGACCGCGCTGAATACCGCGCTGGCACTTTTCCATGACGGCACGCTGGAAAAGTTCGGCGTGACGATGATCGGCGCCGATGCCGAGGCGATCGACAAGGCCGAGGACCGGCTGAAGTTCAAGGACGCGATGACCAAGATCGGGCTGGAAAGCGCCCGCTCCGCCATCGCGCACAGCGAGGCCGAGGCGCTGGAAGCGCTGGAAAAGGTCGGCCTGCCCGCAATCATCCGCCCCAGCTTCACGCTGGGCGGCACCGGCGGCGGCGTCGCCTATAACCGGGAGGAATTCCTGGCGATCGCGCGGGCGGGGCTGGATGCTTCGCCGACGACCGAGGTGTTGATCGAGGAGTCGCTGCTCGGGTGGAAGGAATATGAGATGGAGGTGGTCCGCGACCGGGCGGACAACTGCATCATCATCTGTTCGATCGAGAATATCGATCCGATGGGCGTCCATACCGGCGATTCCATCACGGTCGCGCCCGCGCTGACGCTGACCGACAAGGAATATCAGATCATGCGCAACGCCAGCATCGCGGTGCTGCGCGAGATCGGCGTGGAGACGGGCGGATCGAACGTCCAGTTCGCGGTCAATCCCAAGGACGGCCGTCTGGTCGTCATCGAGATGAATCCGCGGGTTTCGCGGTCTTCGGCGCTGGCGTCCAAGGCGACGGGATTTCCGATCGCCAAGGTGGCGGCCAAGCTGGCGGTCGGCTATACGCTGGACGAGATCGAGAACGATATCACGGGGGCGACCCCCGCGTCGTTCGAGCCGACGATCGACTATGTGGTCACCAAGATCCCGCGCTTCGCCTTTGAAAAGTTCAAGGGCGCCGAACCGATCCTGTCCACCGCGATGAAGTCGGTGGGCGAGGTGATGGCGATCGGCCGCAACATCCACGAATCGATGCAAAAGGCCCTGCGCGGGCTGGAGACCGGCCTGTCCGGCTTCAACCATGTCGAGCATCTGGTCGGCGCGCCGCGCGCCGAGATCGAGGCGGCGCTGGCCCGCGCGACGCCCGACCGGTTGCTGGTCGCGGCGCAGGCGCTGCGCGAAGGCTTCACCGTCGCCGAGGTGCACGCGATCGCCAAATATGATCCGTGGTTCCTGGAGCGGATCGCCGAGATCGTCGCGGCGGAGGCCGAGGTGATGGAGCATGGCCTGCCGATCGACGCACCCGGCATGCGCCGCCTGAAGGCGATGGGCTTTTCGGACAAGCGGCTGGCGTGGCTGGCGCTGCAATCGGCCAATCTACGCGGCATGACGCGCGGCATCGCGCGCGGATCGGGGCTGATCCACGAGGTCGTCAAGGCAATGACCGGCGGCGTTACCGAAGAGGAAGTGCGCGAGCATCGCCAGAAGCTGGGCGTGCGCCCCGTGTTCAAGCGGATCGACACCTGCGCCGCCGAGTTCGATGCCAAGACGCCGTACATGTATTCCACCTATGAGGCGCCGACCTTTGGCGAGCCCGAGGACGAGGCGCAGCCCTCCGACCGACGCAAGGTGGTGATCCTGGGCGGCGGCCCGAACCGGATCGGGCAGGGGATCGAGTTCGACTATTGCTGCTGCCACGCCTGCTTCGCGCTGGCGGATGCGGGCTATGAGACGATCATGGTCAACTGCAATCCGGAAACGGTGTCGACCGACTATGACACGTCCGACCGGCTGTATTTCGAGCCGCTGACCACCGAGGACGTGCTGGCGATCCTGGACGTCGAGAAGAGCCGCGGCGAGCTGGTTGGCGTGATCGTGCAGTTCGGCGGGCAGACGCCGCTCAACCTGGCGCGCGGGCTGGAAGCGGCCGGCATCCCGATCCTGGGCACCAGCCCGGCCGCGATCGATCTGGCCGAGGACCGCGAGCAGTTTGCCGCGCTGGTCGACCGGCTGCGCCTGTTGCAACCGGCCAACGGCATCGCCCGCAGCCGCGAGGAGGCGCTGATCGTCGCCGACCGCGTCGGCTATCCGGTGCTGATGCGCCCCAGCTTCGTACTGGGCGGCCGGGCGATGGAGATCGTCGACGGCCCGGCACAGCTTGAGGATTATATCCAGACGGCGGTGCAGGTGTCCGGCGAGGCGCCGGTGTTGATCGACCAGTATCTGCGCGACGCGATCGAGGTCGATGTCGATGCGCTGTGCGACGGCGACGATGTCGTCGTGGCGGGCGTGTTGCAGCATATCGAGGAGGCGGGCGTCCATTCGGGCGACAGCGCCTGCTCGCTGCCACCCTACAGCCTGTCGGCCGAGATCATCGCCGAGATCGAGCGGCAGACCGAGGCACTGGCCCGCGGCCTGAACGTGCGCGGCCTGATGAACATCCAGTTCGCGGTCAAGGACGACAAGGTCTACCTGATCGAGGTGAACCCGCGCGCCAGCCGCACCGTGCCCTTCGTCGCCAAGGCGATCGGTACGCCCATCGCCAAGATCGCCGCGCGCGTGATGGCGGGCGAGAAGCTGGCCGACCTGCCGAAGATCGACCGGCATATCGACTATTATGCGGTAAAGGAGGCGGTCTTCCCCTTTGCCCGCTTCCCCGGCGTCGATCCGGTGCTGTCGCCGGAAATGAAGTCGACGGGCGAGGTGATGGGGATCGATCCCGATTTCACCACCGCCTTCGCCAAGTCGCAGCTCGGTGCGGGTACAGTGCTGCCCAAGGGTGGCGCGGTGTTCGTCAGCGTCAAGGACACGGACAAGCCGCACATCGTCGGCGCGGTCCGCGATCTGGTCGAGGCGGGCTTCGCGATCGTCGCGACCGGTGGCACCGCGGACTATCTGGAACGTGCCGGCCTGCCGGTCGAGCGGGTGAACAAGGTGGCGCAAGGAAGGCCGCATATCGTCGACCGGATCAAGGACGGCGGCATCGACCTGATCTTCAACACCACCGAGGGCTGGCAATCGCTGAAGGATTCCAAGCCGATCCGCGAGGCGGCACTGGGCCAGCGCATCCCGTACTTCACCACCGCACCGGCCAGCGTGCAGGCCGCGCGCGCGATTCGCGCGGGCGATTCGGGTGGCCTTGAAGTGCGCCCCCTGCAATCCTACTATCCTCCTTCGCACAACTGATCCCGACATGAGACGATGATGTGCGAGCGGACCCCGCGGGGGTCCGCTCGGGGATATAGGAATTGGGGACTAGTATTATGGCGACCGTCGAAAAGATGCCGATGCTCCAGGAGGGCTATGAAAAGCTCACCGCGGACCTGAAGCGTCTGAAAGCCGAACGCCCCCTGATCGTCGATGCGATCGAGGAAGCACGTGCGCACGGCGATCTGTCGGAAAATGCCGAATATCACGCCGCCAAGGAACAGCAGGGCCAGAACGAAGCCACGATCAGCGATATCGAGGACAAGCTGGCTCGGGCGCAGATCATCGACCCCAAGGAGCTTTCGGGCGACAAGGTCGTGTTCGGCGCGACCGTGACGCTGCTGGACGAGGACGACAAGCCGGTGACGTACCAGATCGTTGGCCAGACCGAGGCGGACGCCAAGACCGGGCGGATCAGCTACAACTCGCCGCTGGGTCGCGCGCTGATCGGCCGCAAGGTGGATGACGAGGTGGAAGTGTCGGTGCCCGCGGGCGAGCGCTACTACCTCGTATCCAAGATCGACTTCATCTGAACGCGGTGGACTGGAGCCAGGCACGCGCCACCGCGACGATCACCATCGTCACGCTGGTCGCGTCGCTGCTCATCCTGGCGATGAACCTGCTGCCGGAGGCGGCGGTGGGCGGTGGCTTCATTCCGCTGCGCTTCGACGCCGCCGTGCCGCCCGATGCGGGCTTTCCGGTGCCGGCGATCCTGACGCCGCTGACGGCCACCCTGATCCATGGCGGGTTCGCGCATGTCGCGCTGAACCTGCTGATGCTGGTCTATTGCGGTGGGCAGGCGGAGCGGGCGGTGGGTGCGCGCGGGATCGTCCTGCTGTACGTTGCCGGCGCGTTTGCCGCGGCACTCGGCCAATATCTGATGGACCCGGTGTCGCATGTGCCGATGATCGGGGCGAGCGGCGCGATCTCCGCGGTCGTCGGCGCCTATGCGCTGCTCTATGGCCAGCGCCGCGCGCAGGCGGTGGCGGGCGTGTCGGCGGATATGGTGCATGTGCTGTGGCTGGCCGCGGCGTGGATCGGCATCCAGTTGCTCGTCGGGCTGGCCGGGTTCGGCGGCACGACGATCGCGATCGGCGCGCATATCGGGGGCTTCATCGCCGGACTGGCGCTCGCCCGGCCGCTGTTGCTGTGGCGCTATCGCGGGGCCTGACGGATCATGCGTGAAATCTGACGCATATATCCGTTCGGCCTGAGCGAAGTCGAAGGGCCAAGCGCTGGTGGCCGTGCTTCGACTTCGCTCAACACGAACGGTTCACGTTCAAGCGCGAAGCCTTACGCCAGCGGAAGCTGCGGCTCCAGCAGGCGGTGGAGGTGGACGACCACGAAACGCATCTCGGCATCGTCGACGGTGCGCTGGGCCGCGGCACGCCATGCCTTTTCGGCGCTGGCATAATCGGGGAAGATGCCGACCACTTCCAGCTTGGAGGGATCGACGAAATCGAGCGTCTGGGGGTCGCTGACGCGGCCGCCGAAGACGAGATGCAGCTTGCTCACATGTATCTCCTGATGATTGCGGCTTCCCTAGCGGCAAGGGGCGGCGGATTGAAGGGCCTAGAGTCTGTCGCAAATGCGCCGATGACCGTGGTTGCCGGCGAGGCGTCCGGCCTCAGGTCGGACTTTCCTCCTCACCGATCACGGCCCCGGCATCCTGCATCGCGGCCGGCGCCGGGACGCCGCGATGGATGCGCACGCCGCCGCTCTGCTGGACGGGAGCCTTGCCCTGGGCGACCAGCGTCTGGCCACCACGATGGATGGTGACGCCGCCGGTGCGCTCGACCTCCTCGGCCAGCACGGTGGCGATCTGCGGCTCCGCCGCTGGCGTCAGGAGGGGCGGCGTGCTGCCCGGCTCCACGCCGGCATAGCTTTGCCGAAAGGCCAGCGCGCGCTCCATGCCGCCGCGCCAGCGATAGAAGATATGCGCGCCCACCGTGCCGATCCGCGACAGGCTGGGGGCCCACCAGGGCAGGATCGCGCTGGTGTGATAAAAGGTGGCCGAGCCGACCGGGTCATAGACCAGACCCGCCAGCGCCCCGCGTGCGACGGCCTCGGCTCTGGCCCAGGCACCCGGCTCGCGCCGCCGGTCCATCGATCCGTCGCACACGAAGCTGAACTGGCATCCGCGCGAAGAGCGCTGATAGACGACGCCGCAGACGCTGCGCGGGAAGGCCCGGTCGCGTACCCGGTTCAACACCACCTGCGCCACCGCGCGCTGGCCGTCGACGGGTTCGGAGCGTGCCTCGTAATAGACCGCGGCGGTCAGGCAGTCGGCGGCGCGCGCCGCATCGTCCGCGCTCGCCGCCTGCGCCACGAAGGGCGGGGCGGGGGCGAGCGCCGCTGCGGGCAGCGCGGCGGCTTCGGGTGCGACGGCATCGGCGGGTACGTCCAGCGCCAGTTCGCGCAGCAGCGGCTGCGCGGCGAGCGGTGCGGGCGCCGCCGCCGCGTCGCGCGCCGCCCGTGGCTGCGGCACGCACGAGGTGGCGGCCGCGAGCAGGACCCCGGCGCGCGCAAGGGACGGAAGATGGCGGTGCCTCACCCGCCCGCCTTATTCTCCAGCCGGTTAGAACGAGGTTAAGGCGCGGCCGGCCGTGTCGGGCCTATCGCAACGTCCGCCGGCCCTGAACGGTTGTGGCGCGGAAGCGACCGGCCGAACCATCCGGCGCAGTGCAATCATCGGAGACCCGCATGGCCAATCCCGCCCTGTTCCAGCCCCTGTCGCTTGGCGGCATGGCGCTGCCCAACCGCATCGTCATCGCCCCGATGTGCCAATATTCGGCGCAGGACGGCTGCATGACCGATTGGCACCTGATCCATCTCGGCCAGCTTGCCCTGTCGGGTGCCGGCCTGCTGACGATCGAGGCGACCGCGGTCGTCCCCGAAGGTCGCATTACCTGGGCCGATGTCGGCCTGTGGGACGATGCGACCGAGGCGGCGATGGCCCGCGTGATCGAGAGTGTCCGCCGCTGGTCCGACATGCCGATCGCGATCCAGCTGGCGCATGCCGGGCGCAAGGCCTCGACCGAGCGGCCCTGGGACGGCGGCGCGCAACTGGCCCCGGATCACGCGCATGGCTGGCAGACGGTCGCCCCCTCGGCGGTGCCGTTCGAAGCCCATGAAGTGTCGCCGGTCGCGCTGGATCGCGACGGACTGGCGCGGGTGCGAGACGCCTTTGCGGAGGCGGCGAAGCGGTCGGCGCGGCTGGGGCTGGATGCGGTGCAGTTGCACGGCGCGCATGGCTATCTGCTCCACCAGTTCCTGTCGCCGCTGTCGAACCGGCGCGACGACGATTATGGCGGCTCGCTGGAGAACCGCATGCGCTTCCCGCTGGAGGTGTTCGATGCGGTGCGCGCGGCCTTCCCGGCGGACAAGCCGGTGACGATGCGTGTGTCCGGCACCGACTGGGTGGAAGGCGGCTGGGATGTCGAACAGACCATCGCCTTTGCACAGGCGCTGGAAGCGCGCGGCTGTGCCGCGATCCATGTATCGAGCGGGGGCCTGCACCCCGACCAGAAGATCCCGGTCGGCCCCAATTACCAGGTGCCGCTGGCCCGCGCGGTGAAGCAGGCGACGACCATGCCCGTCGTCGCGGTCGGCCTGATCACCGGCTACGAACAGGCCGAGGCGATCGTGGCGACCGGCGACGCGGACATGATCGCGCTGGCCCGCACCATCCTCTACGATCCGCGCTGGCCGTGGCATGCCGCGGCCGAGCTGGGCGCGCAGGTCAAGGCCGCGCCGCAATATCTCCGCTCGCAGCCGCGCCGGTTCAAGGACCTGTTCGGCGAATAAGGAAGGCGGCGGCGCCCCGTCATGGGCGCCGCCGGTTCGGCTTACTGGAAGCGGTTGAGCAGGTTTTCGATCCGCTCCTGTCGGCCGGAGCGGGGGCGGGGGTCGATCGCGCGCGCTTCCGCCAGGTCGGCGATCCCGGCGAGGTCGAGGGCGGCGATCGCCTGTCCGAATTCGCCGTCCCAGCCGGCATAGCGCTCCGCCTTGATCGCATCCAGCCGGCCGTCCTCGATCAGCGCGGCGGCGTTCAGCAGGCCCTTCGCGACGGTGTCGATGCCGCCGACATGGCCGTAGAACAGGTCGACCGGCTCCATCGACTGGCGCCGCACCTTGGCGTCGAAGTTGAAGCCGCCGGTGGTGAAGCCGCCCGCGCGCAGGATCTCCAGCATCGCCAGCGTCATCTCCTCGACCGAGTTGGGAAACTGGTCGGTGTCCCAGCCATTCTGGTGATCGCCGCGATTGGCGTCGATCGACCCGAAGATGCCCAGCGCACCCGCGGTCGCGATCTCGTGTTCGAAGGTATGGCCGGCAAGCGTCGCATGGTTCGCCTCGATGTTGACGCGAACCTCGTCCTCCAGCCCGTAGCGCTTCAGGAATCCGTACACGGTGGCGGTGTCGAAGTCGTACTGGTGCTTGGTCGGCTCGTGCGGCTTGGGCTCGATCAGGATCGTGCCCTTGAAGCCGATCTTGTGCTTGTGTTCCACCACCAGCGTCAGGAAGCGGCCGAGATTGTCCAGCTCGCGACCGAGATCGGTGTTGTGCAGCGTTTCATAGCCTTCGCGACCGCCCCACAGCACATAGTTCGCGCCGCCAAGGCGATGCGTCGCCTCCAGCGCGTCGCGCACCTGCACCGCGCCGAATGCGAAGACCTCCGGGTCCGGATTGGTCGCGCCGCCCGCCGCGAAGCGCGGATGGCCGAACAGGTTCGCCGTGCCCCACAGCAGCTTGCGGCCGGACGATCCTTGCAGCTGCTCCAGATGATCGACCGCTTCGGCGAACAGGCGGCGATGCTCGGCGACGCCGTGCGCATCGGCCATCACGTCGACATCGTGGAAGCAGTAATAGGGTATGTCGAGCTTGGAGAAGAAGTCGAACGCCACCTCGCGCTTGCTCGCCGCCGCCGCGCTGTCGTTCGCGCCGCGGTGCCACGGCCGGTCGAAGGTGCCGCCGCCGAACACGTCCGACCCCGGCCAGCAGAAGCTGTGCCAGAAACAGGCGGCAAAGCGCAGATGGTCCTCCATCCGCTTGCCCAGCACGATCCGGTCCTTGTCGTACCAGCGATAGGCGAGTTCATTGTCCGTATCGGGACCTTCATAGCGGATCGTCGGCACGTCGGCGAAGAAGTCGGTGGCCATTGGCTGCTCCTGTTCAGGGCTTGATACGGGGATAGGCGTCGCGGAAGGCGGCGTATTTCGGGGCGAGCCGGTCGATCAGGTCGCGTTCCGGCTCGACGATGTGGGACACGGGCGGGGCTATGCAGACGTCCGCCGGATCGCCGCCGTCGACCGCCAGTTGCGCCAGGCGTGCCGCGCCCAGCGCCGGCCCGACCTCGCCGCCCTGCAGATAGACCAGCGGCACCTGCATCGCGGCGGCGAGCGTTCGACCCCAGTAGCGCGACCGCGCACCGCCGCCGATCACCGCCAGCCGATCGATCGTCGTACCCGCGGCGCGGAGTACGCCGACGCCGTCCGCCAATGCGAAGGCGACCCCCTCCAGCACCGCCTGCGACAGCCGTTCGGGGCCGGTGTCATGGTCGAGGCGCAGGAAGCCGCCGCGCACCTGCGCGTCGTTATGCGGCGTCCGCTCGCCCGACAGATAGGGCAGGAAAAGCTCCGGGCCGGATGCCGGACCGGCGCGCTCGGCCTGCTCGAACACCGCCGCCGCCCCCGGCGCACCGGTCAGCCGCGCCACCCAGTCGATGCACGCCGCCGCCGACAGATGCACGCTCATCTGATGCCACATACCGGGCAGGCAATGGCAAAAGGCGTGAACCGCCCCTTGGGGATAGGGTTTGAAGCGGTCGTTCGCGACGAAGATCACGCCCGAGGTGCCCAGCGACAACAGGGCATCGCCGTCGCGGACCACCCCGACGCCGACCGCACCGGCGGCATTGTCGCCACCGCCGCCGGCGACGGGCACCGGGGCCATGCCCCAGCGCGCTGCGACTTCGGCACGCAACACACCCGAGATCGCCGATCCTTCCACCAGCCGCGGCATCTGTCCGACCCCAAGGCCGGTGGCCGCGAGCAGATCATCGCTCCACCGGCGTGCACCGACATCCAGCCACAGCGTACCGGCGGCGTCGGACATGTCGGAAACCTTCTCACCGGTCATCCGCAGTCGAACGTCGTCCTTGGGTAGCAGCACGGTGCGCGTCGCGGCGAACACGTCGGGTTCGTGACGGCGCACCCACAGCAATTTGGGCGCGGTGAAGCCGGGCATCGCCAGATTGCCCGCCACCGTGTGGAGGTCGGGCGCGGCGCGCTCCAGTTCCTCGCATTCGGCGTAGGAGCGCCCGTCATTCCAAAGGATGGCGGGGCGGAGCGGCCGGTCGTCGGCGCCCAGCAGCGTGGCGCCGTGCATCTGCCCGGCCAGCCCGATGCCCCGCACGCCGCGCCGCACGTCGGCATCGATCGCCTCGACCGCCGCGCAGGTCGCGTCCCACCAGGCATCCGCCGCCTGTTCGGACCACAGCGCCTGCGGCCGCTGCACGCCGAGCGGGGCGGTACCCTGCGCCACCACCGTGCCACCCGCGTCCAGCACCACCGCCTTCACGCCGGACGTGCCGATATCGATACCCAGGAACATGCGCGCTTCCTTATCCCCGCTCGGGGGGCAGGGGTTATTTCAGGACCGGGTTGATCGTCTTGATGGTGCCGTCGGGATTGTAGAACATCTCCGTCACCTTCACGTTGCGCAGCCGGGTCTGGCCGGACAGTTGCGTGTCGGCGTAGAACAGCCACCAGCGGCCGTCCCATTCGACGATCGAATGATGCGTCGTCCACCCCTCGACCGGCTCCATGATCCGGCCCTTGTAGGTGAAGGGACCATAGGGTGAGTCGCCGATCGCATAGACCAGGTAGTGCGTGTCGCCGGTCGAGTAGCTGAAGTAATATTTGCCCTTGTACTTGTGCATCCACGACGCTTCGAAGAAGCGACGGTCATGGTCGCCACCTTTGAGCGGCTGGCCGCGCTCATCCAGGATGACGACGTCGCGCGGCTTTTCCGCAAATTCGGTCATGCCGGGGTCCATCGCCGCGACTTTGGCGGCCAGCGCCGGCTTGTCATCCGCCTGCAGGTCGGTCTTCGATCCGTTCGGATCATAGGTGCCACTGGTATTGCGCTGAAGCTGCCCGCCCCAGATGCCGCCGAAATACATGTACGACTTGCCGTCATCATCGGTGAAGACGGCCGGGTCGATCGAGAAACTGCCCTTGATCGGCTGCGGATTGGGCTTGAATGGACCCATGGGGTTCTTCGAGGTGGCCACGCCGATCCGGAACGCGCCCTGCCGGTCCTTGGCGGGGAAATAGAGATAATAGGTGCCGTTCTTGTACGCCGCGTCTGGCGCCCACATCTGCTTTTCGGCCCAAGGCACCTGGGACACGTCCAGCGCGACCGGGCCGATCGTCACCGGGCCGCCGATCTTGTCCATGCTGAGCACGCGGTAGTCGCGCATCTCGAAATGGGCGCCCAGATCGTCCTCGGGCGTCGGTCCGTCGATATCGTGGCTGTTATAGACGTAGATCTTGCCGCCGAAGACATGCGCGGACGGGTCGGCGGTATAGATGTCGGTGACCAGCGGCTGCGACAGGTAACGCTTGGCCTGTCCTTTCGCATTGGCGGCGCTCTCGTTCGCGGCGGCGGCATTGCCGTCCGGACCGGCGGGGGAACAGGCGGCGATGGCGATGGCGAGTGCCAGCGCGGGCACGACAGACAGCGATCGGATGCGGCGCATTCGACGTCCTTCCTAATGACGGTCCTCTTGCCGGGACCATTTGCGATAGCGCTATCATAGAATTGGCCTTACATGTCGTGCAAGCACAATATGACCGGATCATCGGCAGCAAAACTTGCGCGGCTGATTGCGCTCGCCGCGCGATCGTGGAAGCTAGGGGAGCATGAGCCAGAAACCGACGCGCCGTACCCGTAGCGCTCCCACAATCAGCGACGTTGCCAAGGCTGCCGGCGTTTCCCTGATGACCGTGTCGCGCGTCATCAATGGCGAGAACAATGTCCGACCCGCCACCCGCGAGGCGGTGAACGCGGCGATCGCGGCGCTGAACTACGCGCCCAACCCGGCGGCACGCAGCCTGGCCGGCGCGGCGCAGATCCGGATCGGCATGCTCTACAGCAATCCGAGTGCCGGCTTTCTCAGCGAATTCCTGCTCGGCAGCCTCGACCAGGCATCGCGTTCCGACGTGCAGATCATTGTCGAGAAATGCGAGATCGGCGAGCATGAGGTGGAGGTCGCCCGCCACCTGATCGAGGGTGGCATCGACGGCATCGTGCTGCCGCCTCCTTTGTGCGAGGCCGATGCGGTACTCGCCGCGCTCAACCAGGCACGCATCCCCACCGTGCTGGTCGCCAGCGGCGAGCCGTGCGAGGCGATGCTGGCGGTGCGCATCGACGACCGTACCGCCGCGCTGGACATGACGCGCCACATCATGGCGCTGGGTCACCAGCGTATCGGCTTCATCCGCGGCAATCCCAATCTCACAGCCAGCGACCGGCGGTTTGAGGGGTACCGGGCGGCACTGGACGAGGCGGGGATCGCCTTTGACGAGGGGCTGGTGACGCAGGGGCTCTATACCTATCGCTCCGGGCTGGACGCGGCCGAACGGCTGCTGGAGCGCGACGATCCGCCATCGGCGATCTTCGCCTCCAACGACGACATGGCCGCCGCAACCGTCGCGGTGGCGCATCGCCGCGGGCTGGACGTGCCCGGCGACCTGACCGTGGTCGGCTTTGACGATACCACGCTGGCGACCGCCATCTGGCCCGAGCTGACCACCATCCACCAGCCCATCGCCGACATGGCCCGCGCCGCCGTCGAATTGCTCGTCTCGGCGATCCGCCGGCAGACGGGGGCGGCGGAGCCGCACCGGTTGCTCGATTTCAGCCTGATCCGGCGCCAGTCGGACGCAGCACCCAGGCGGCGTCCGCCCGCGCGGCTCGGCTGACGCACGCAACAATCGTATCAAAAGGGGATTAGCATGACGAACATCCGCCATGGGCTGTTGCTCGCCGCCACGTGTCTGGCCGGCGCATCGCCCGCCGCCGCGCAACAGGCGCTGACGCTCGCCTCGCCCGACGGGACCATCGTCTTCTCCCTGAACGGCAGCACCGGCGGTCCCCCGCAATTCCAGGTCGCCCGCCGCGGCGAACCGGTCATCGCCCCGTCCCCCCTCGGCTTCAACTTCACCGACGGCTCCCGCACCGACGCGCTCAGCGCACGCGAACTGCGCCGCTCGACCGCGGACCGGATGCTGCCGCTGGTCGCGACCAAAGCGGCCAGGGCGCGCGACCATTATAACGAGATGGTCGTGGCGCTTGCCGATCCGGCCGGTGCCCGCGCGGCCATCGAAGTGACGGTGCGTGCCTATGACGACGGCATCGCCTTTCGCTACACCATGCCGGGCGGTGCCAAGCCCACCGAGATCCGCGTCGAGCGGACCGGTTTCTCCTTCCCGACCGACGACAAATGCTGGGGCCTGAACGTCGGCCGCTTCACCTCCAGCCATGAGGGTTATTATGACCCTCTGACGATCAGCCAGCTTCGACCGACCGACCTGTACGACAATCCGCTGCTGTGCCGCACGCCCAGCGGCGCGACCAACTTCATGCTGACCGAGGCTGATCTGACCGATTATCCGGGCAGTTACTTTGCCGGGCGCGGAGATGGCGGCCTGGGGGTCGAGGTGGTGCAGGCGATGCTGCCGGGCGAGTTGCGGACGGCGGTGCGCAAGGCAGCGGGGCAGGCGGTGGTAACGCCGTGGCGCGTGGTGCTGATGGCGGACAAGGCAGGGGACCTGATCGCGTCGAACACGATCGGCAACCTCAATCCGCAGGCGAGCGGCGACTGGTCGTGGCTAAAGCCGGGCAAGTCCGCCTGGGACTGGTGGTCCGGGCCATATTTCCCCGGTCAGGCGCCCGGGCCGATGACCATGACCGGCCTGAAGAAGCTGATCGACTTTGCCGGTCAGGCGGGGCTGCCCTATCTGCTGGTCGACGAGGGATGGGCACTGAACTCGGGCGTCGGCGGCTCGGCGCCGCCCGATACCGACATCACGAAGACGCAAAGCAGCCTGAACATGCCCGAGCTGGTCGCCTATGCAAAGGCGCGGCGCGTCGACCTGTTGCTCTGGCTGCAATGGAGCCAGCTCGATCAGCGGCTGGAGGAAGCGCTCGATCAATATGCCCGCTGGGGGATCAAGGGCATCAAGGTCGACTTCATGGATCGCAACGACCAGCCGATGGTGAATTATTATCACCGCGTGCTGGCGGCGGCGGCCAAGCGGCACCTGATGGTCGACCTGCACGGCGCCTATCCGCCGACCGGTCTGGCGCGGACCTGGCCCAACTTCGTCACGCAGGAAGGCGTGATGGGGGCGGAATATAACAAATGGTCGCGCCTCATCACCGCGCGGCACAACGTCAATCTCGCCTTTACGCGCATGGTGCTGGGCCCGCTCGACTATACGCCGGGGGGCTTTCGCAACCGCACGCCGGCCAACTTCCAGATCGTCAACAGCCCGCCCCAGGTGCAGACGACGCGCGGCGCGGCACTTGCCATGTATGTGGTCTGGGAAAGCCCGCTGCAGATGGTCTCCGACAGCCCGGACGCCTATGCTGGCCAGCCGGAATTCGGCTTCATCCAGGCGGTGCCCACCGTGTGGGACGAAACCCGTTTCCTCGACGGCGACATCGACAGCCATGTCGTCATCGCCCGGCGCAAGGGACGGGACTGGTATATCGGCGCGATGACAACCGAACAGGGCCGCCCCGTCACCCTGCCGCTCAATTTCCTCGGCAAGGGGCGGTTCAAAGCGGAGATCTGGCAGGACGGGGCCGCCGCCGACCGGGCGGTGCGCAGCGACCGCACCGTTTCCGCGGAGGACAGCCTGTCGCTGCTGCTGGCGCCTTCGGGGGGCGCCGCCGTGCGCCTGACGCCGGCGGGGTAGGATGGTTCGCGCAGAGGCGCGTTCTTCGCGCCTCTGCGGGAGCTATTGGCAGATGCCCGCAGGCGGCCCTGCCGGCTTGGGCATCGGCAAGGAGGCGGTAGGTCCGGGCCGAGAGGGATCGACCGCCGCGGCGTAGAAGGGCGCACGCTCCACCTCGGCCAGCGGTGCGAAGCGGAAGCCCATGGCGCGGTACATCGCCAGCAATCGAGGCAGCATGCGGGCGGTGAACGCACCGGCATGCATCAGCACCACCTGCGGCGTTTCACCCCCGGCAGCCCTTGCCGCCGCCGCCGAGGCGCGCGCGTCGGCCAGATATGCCGCCTCCAGCCGGGCCACCGCGCCGGCATCACCCTTTGCCGCGCATGCCGCGTAAGGCGCATTCCAGTCATAATCGGCAAAGCTCGTCGTGACCGCCGCGATCCGGTAGCCGCCTCTGGCAAGCGATCGGCGCGCCGCTTCGCGCACGTCCGGGTCACGCCCTTCGTTCAGAAAGGGATAGCGGAACCAGTGCCAGTCGCCTTTCGCCACGCGCCTCAGCACCGCCTCGTTCTGCGCGAGGTCGGCCGCAAACCCCGCCGCGCCCAGCGTGTCGAGCGCGGCGTGCGCATAGCCGTGACTGCCCAGCGCCAGTCCCGCACCGGTCCAGGCGGCGATCGCGGCGGCGCTGTCCTTCGGCGTATCCGTGCCGAAGCCGCCGTTGAGGAAGCCGAATGCCGGTGCCTTTTCCGCCGCCAGCGCCGCGGCGATCTGCTCCACCACCTTTGTCCGCGAGGCGCCCGGCGGCAGGGGGCCATGCGCCGGCAGGTCGTCAAAGGTCAGCGCCATCGGCGTTGCCGCGGCAGGCGCGAACAGCCCCAGCGGCACCGCCTCGCCCATCGCACGATAACCCGCCTCGGACGGGTGGAGGTGATCGCCGGAGTCATATTGCGGGGCCAGCCGGTCGGGCGCGGCGGGATCGCGCATCACCGCGTCAAAATCGACCACCGCATCGAACGTGCCGCTTTCGCGGATGAAGCGGTTGATCGCCTGCCGGTCGGCCTCCAGTTCCGGTCCGGGATGGTAATAGTCGTTGCCGCCCATCGGCATGATCGTGCCCCCGATCACGCGGATGCCGCGGGCATGCGCCTTGGCGACCATGTCGGTGAAAGCGGCGGTGATCCGCCGGACGAGTTCGGCATGCGCGGCGGGCGTCGCCGGAGCATCACGCGTCAACGTGCCGAGGTCGTTCACCCCCTCCAGCAGGATGGCCCAGCGCGCGCCGCTGCGATCCAGCACGTCGCGCTGGAAACGGTCGATCAATCGCGACCCGCTGCCGTCGTTCAACACGCGGTTGCCGCCGATCCCGGCATTCACCAGCCCGATCGTCCGGGTCGAGGCGTTGCCGCGTAAGCGTGCGGCCAGCACATCGGTCCAGCGGCTGTTACGCTCCGGCTTCACGCCGTAGCCGTCGGTGATCGAATCCCCCACCGCGACGATCGCGGCGGGACGGGCCGCCTCCACGTCGATGCCGGCCAGCCAGTACCAGCGCGTCACCGCCTCGGCCCCCGGCAGGTCGACGTCCGTCACATGGTTGCCAATGCTCAGGAAGCTGGTGGCGCGCGCGCCGGGGTGACCGGTCTGCGGCGCCGGCACGCGGGGTAGGTACAGGCTGACCGCAACATCGGCGGCGGGCGGCAGGGTCATGGCAACGGCGTCGGACCAACGTTCCTGGCCGGCCGGGATGGTGACGGAGGCCTTGCCGGAGAAGCGCAGCGGCCGCGCCTCGCTCGCGCGCGGCGTGCCGGGGGCAGGGGCCAGTGCCACCGCCGCGGCATCGATGGTCAGCGGTTCGGTGCCATGGACATTGGACAGCAGCACGCGCATCCGCCTGCTACCGGCCGAGACGCGCACGATCTGGCGCAGCGTGACGTCGCGGGACCGGGTGGCCGGCCACGCAGTGTCGCCCCCCGTCGCCACCTGTGCGGCACCCCAGCTTCCCTGCCAGCGATCGGCCGCCGCTGCCGGTGCCGCAAGCACGGCCAGCACGCCCGCCGCCAAAGCCAAACCCTGCCGCATCGCCCCTCCTGCATATCGATCGCGCTACCTAAGCGTCTCGCGCGACCGGGGGCAAGGATCAGCGCGCGGTGGAAAGCCGGGCGTCGAGCAGATCCAGTTCGCGCCCCAGCCGGCTTGCGGTGTCCATGTTGATCTCGCGCGTCTGCGCCAGGTCGAAGATTGCCTTGCGCTCGGCCCGGATCGCGGCGAGGCGCATGATGCGCTCCGTGCCTTCCCATTCGTCCTGCCGCTTCGTCTCGGTGTCGTCCGACAGGCTGTCGATCCGGTCGCGATAGCCATCCATCAGGCGCGCGGCGATCTCGACATAATGGTCGGCATCCTCGCTGTTCTCGCTCATCCGGTGCTGTTCCTTTTCCAGCGCCGCGATCGCCGCCTGCGCGCCGATGCGCCGCGCCCGGTCGCGCTCCGCCTCCGTGCCATGCTCCGGCGGCAGGTCGAGCCCGCGCAGCAGCAGCGGCAGCGCGACGCTGGCGATCACCAGCGAGGCGAGGATCACGCCCGAGGCGAGGAAGATCGCCAGGTCGCGCGCCGGAAAGGGGCTGCCGTCGTTCATCGCCAGCGGCAGCGTCAGCACACCGGCCAGCGTGATCGCGCCGCGCGCGCCCGCCACCGACATCGCGGCCACGATGCGGCGCGGCGGGCTGACATGCGTGCCGTCGCGGCGCCGTGTGCGGAACAGCGTGAAGCGCAGCGACACCCACACCCAGGCGAAGCGCAGCAGCGCCAGCCCGCCGACGATCGCGGCGACATAGACGCCCAGCCACCACGGGCTGTCATGCCCGGTCGACACCACGGTGTCGCGCGCGGCGGCGAACACCTCGGGCATCTGTTCGCCCAGCAGCACGAAGATCACGCCGTTCAGCGTGAATTGCAGCATGTCCCACACCGCCCGCCGGCGGATGCGCGTCGCCGCCATCACGCTGGCCCAGGCGGTGGTAAAGGTCATCGACAGGCCGGCGGCGGCGGCGGCCAGCACGCCCGAGGCATGGACATGCTCCGCCGCAAGATAGGCCGCGAACGGGATGAGCAGGCTGACCAGGATGTTCGATCCGGAATCGTCGCCGAAGCGGCGCGCGAACCAGCCCTTGGCCGCGGTGATGCCCCATGTGCAGCCGACGCCGATCGCAACGCCCGCCAGCGCCATCCATGCAAAGGTCAGCGCCGCCTCGCCGAGCGAGAAGGTGCCGGTCAGTGCCGCCGCAATGGCGAAGCGCAGGCAGACGAGACCCGATGCGTCGTTCAGCAGCGATTCCCCCTCCAGGATGTGCATCATCCGGCGTGGGATCGGGACCTTGGCGGCGATGGCCGACACCGCGATCGGATCGGTCGGCGACACCACGGCGGCCAGTGCGAAGGCGACGGCGTAGGGCATGGCCGGGATCATCCAGTGGATGAACCACCCCATGCCAAGGACCGTCAGAAAGACGAGGCCCAGCGCCAGTCCCAGCACGGCACCACGGTCCTTGAACAATTCGTCCTTGGGAATGCGCCATCCATCCAGGAACAGCAGCGGCGGCACGAACAGCAGGAAGAAGAGTTCAGGATCGAGCGTGACCCGGACATGCGCGATGGAACCGATGGCGATGCCCAAGCCGATCTGGACGAGCGGCCGGGGCAAAGCCGATGGCAGCAGGCGGGAGATCATGCCGCTCACCACGACGGCGAGCAACAGCACAAGGCACAGGGTCACGATTTCCAAACCGGGCATCTCCTTTTCGAACGGGGTCGGCCAATACATGGCGCAGCGGGAGGCAATGCTCCACCCCGAATGCTGATTTTTTAGGCAGATGGCGTGAAAAGCGTGGAGCTATGCGCCACGGCGCACCCCATTCGGTATGGCTGACGTGCAATGGACCCGTGCCGCGGCAGGGATCGGCCGGCGGCGGTCAGCGGCCAGTTACCACGAAAATGCGATCGCCTTGCAACGGGCCGGGCAATCGCGCATAGCGGCAAACCATGATAATGCGTCGCAATTATGCCCGGCGGGCCGTCCGGCGATGACCCGGCGGACGGTGCGCGCATGGTATCTGGTCCACAAATGGACCAGCCTGATCTGCACGCTGTTCCTGCTGATGCTGTGCCTGACCGGGCTGCCGCTGATCTTCCATGAGGAAATCGATCGCTGGACCGGTCATGCCCCGCCGCTGGTCGGTCCGGCCTCGTCCGGGGAGGGGGCCGGACTGTTGCCGCTGGATACCGTCATGGCGCGCGCGCTTGCCACCCGTCCCGGTGCGGTGCCGCTCTACATGGCGTTCGACAATGCCTCGCCGATGGTCACCGTCACCACCGGGCCGCGGGCGGGCGCGGCGGTGGAGCAGATGACGCTGCGATTCTTCGATCGCACGACGGGTCGCGAGGTCGGCCAGGAGGCCGGCGGCGGCGTGATGGACTTTCTGCTGCAACTGCACCGCGACATGTTCCTGGGGCTGCCGGGCATGTTCTTCCTGGGCGCGATGGGGCTGTTGTTCGTCGTCGCGATCGTGTCGGGCGTGGTTCTTTATGCGCCGTTCATGCGCAAGCTCGACTTCGGCACGCTGCGCACCGGTCGCAGCCGGCGGATCAAGTGGCTCGACTATCACAATCTGCTCGGCATCGTCGCGCTCGCCTGGATGACCGTGGTTGGGGCGACCGGCGTCATCAACGCGCTCGCCAGCCCGATCATCGACCTGTGGCGGGTCGGCGCGCTGGCGGAGATGACGCAGGCCTATGCGGGGCGTGCCGTGCTGCCGCCGTCGCGCTACGGCTCGCTCGACCGCGCGATGGCGGCGGCGCGGCTGGCGGCGCCGGGCAGCGCACCGCAGTTCATTGCCTTTCCCGGCACTCCCTATAGCAGCCGGCACCATTATGCGGTGTTCCTGCAGGGTACCACGCCGCTGACCGAGCGGCTGCTGATCCCGGCGCTGGTCGATGCCGAGACGGGCCGCCTAACCGACAGTCGCCCGCTGCCCTGGTATGTGAAGATGCTGCTGCTGTCGCAGCCGCTCCATTTCGGCAATTATGGCGGCCTGCCGCTCAAGATCCTGTGGGCGGTGCTGACCGGCTTCACGGTCGTCGTGCTCGGCTCGGGCATCTATCTCTGGCTCGGCCGCCGCCGCGCACCGCTGGAGGCGCGGGTGCGCGAGGTCGAGACGGGCGGCATCGTCGCGGCGCCCGTGGTGGTGGTGGTGGTATGATCCGCTCGACCTTTGCCATGCCCGTCCTGCTCGCGCTCGCCAGCATCCTGGGGCTCGTCGTCGCGCTGACCGGTGACGGCGCGCGTGATGTCCTTTCCTGCGCCGCGCTCGCGCTGCCGATCGTCGCGGTCGGCTGGGCGATGCGCCGCCGCACCTGATCCGTACCAAAGGAAGATCGATGAACGTTTCCACCCGTCGCCTGGCCGTGTTGCTGGCCGGCGCCAGTGCCCTCCACGCCGTCCCCGCCACCGCTCAGGACCGCGCCGGTGACGACGAGATCCTGGTGACCGCGCAGGGGCAGAATGCGACGCAGGTCGTGTCCGCCGGCTCGGTCGGCGTGCTGGGCGACAAGCGCGGCGAGGACGTGCCGTTCAGCATCCGCAGCTATAACGAGGCGCTGATCCTCAACCAGCAGCCCCAGACGCTGGGGCAGGTGCTGGAAAATGACCCGACGATCCGCACCACCTATGGTTTTGGCAATGCCGCCGAACAGTTCGTCATCCGCGGCTTCACGCTCTACGGCGACGATGTCGGGCTGAACGGGCTGTACGGCATCACCCCGCGCCAGTTGATCGCGCCGGAGCTCTATCAGGAGGTGCAGGTGCTGAACGGCGCCACCGCCTTCCTGAACGGGGCGGCGCCCGGCGGCACCGGCATCGGCGGCAGCGTCAACCTGATCGCCAAGCGGGCGGGGGATGCGCCGCTGACCCGCATCACGGGCAACTACACCTCCGACAGCCATTTCGGCGGCAGCTTCGACGTGTCGCGCCGCTTCGGCGATGACGGCGCCTGGGGGGTGCGGATCAACGGTGCGGGGCGCAGCGGCGACGTCGCGATCGAGGACGAGTTCCGCAGCAGCTACGTCATCGGCGGCGCGATCGACTACCGGGGCGCGGCGGTGCGCCTGTCCGCCGACCTCGGCTATCAGCGGGTCAGGATCCGCGGCCTGCGCCCCAAGGTCACGATCGGTGCCGGTGCGGCGATCCCGGCGGTGCCCGACGCCGATGCCAATTACGCGCAACCCTGGACCTATTCGACGCTGCGCGACGTGTTCGGTACGGTGCGGGGTGAGTGGGATTTGGCGGACGGTGCGATGCTGTGGGCGCAGGCCGGGGCGCGCGACGGGTCGGAGCGCGGGCTGTATAGCGGTCTGACCATCAACGACGCCGCGACCGGCGCGGCCACCGGCACCGCGCTGTTCGTGCCGCTGACCGCGAACAACGAGGCGGCACAGGGCGGACTGCGCGTCAAGCTGGCCGGCGCCGGGATCAGCCACGAGATCAATGTCGGCGGCAGCCATATCTGGCAGGTCAATCGCAACGCCTACGACTTCCTCTACGGCCCTGGCTTCGCGGGGTTCGCCACCAACCTGTACGACACGCCGGTCGCCACCATCCCGAGCTCGACACTGGTCGGCGGCAATCTCGACGATCCCTTCCCGGTCAGCCGCACCCGGCTGGGCAGCGTCTTCGCGTCCGACATGCTGGGCTTCTTCGAGGATCGGCTGCTGGTGACCGCGGGCCTGCGCCTCCAGACGATCGCGGTGAAGGGCTATGCGATCACGAACGGCGCACTTGCCACCCGCTATGACGAGGATGCGATCACCCCCGTGGTCGGCATCGTCTTCAAGCCGACGCCGACCCTGTCGGTCTACGCCAACCGGATCGAGGGGTTGCAGCAGGGGCCGACCGCGTCGACCACCGATACGACGCTGATCAACCCCGGCGAGATCTTTGCGCCGTTCAAGTCGGTGCAGTATGAGGTCGGCGCCAAGTTCGCGATCGGTGCGATCAACGCCAGCCTCGCCGCCTTCACCACCGATCTGCCCAGCGCCTATGCGATCCCCGATCCGCAAGGGACCGGGTTCAATCGTTTCGGCGTGTTCGGCAAGCAGCGCAATCGCGGGCTGGAATTCACGCTGGGCGGCGAGCTGACCCGCGGGCTGCGGCTGATCTCGGGCGTCTCGGTGCTGGATACCGAACTGCGCGACCAGGCGCTGGTCGCCAATGAGGACAATACCGCCCCCGGCGTGCCCGAATGGCTGGCCAACGCCAATGTCGAATGGGACCTGTCCTTCGTCCCCGGTCTGACGCTGACCGGCCGTGTCGTGCACACCGGCGAGCAGCAGGTGAATGCGGCCAACACGCGTTTGATCGGCGACTGGACGCGTTTCGACCTGGGCGCGCGCTATGTCGCGGTGATCGGCGAGATGCCGCTGACCTTCCGCTTCGCGGTCGATAACGTCGCCAACCGCCGTTATTGGGCGTCGGCCTTCGATACGTCGTCGCAGGCGCTGTTGCAGGGCGCCCCGCGCACCTTCAAGCTGTCCGCCTCGATCGACCTGTGAGCGAGCGGTAGCCATGGCGGGGGCCATCGCCTAGTCTGTGCGGCGATGGCCCAATCCGACCTGCTTCTCGCCGCCGACGCAGATCATGTCGTGATCGTCGGCGCCGGTTTCTCGGGCACCCTGCTCGCGATCAACCTGCTCCGGCATCAAGGGCCGCGCGTGACCCTGGTCGAGCGGCGGCCCGAGCAACTGGCGCGCGGCGTCGCCTATAGCGCGGCGCATCCCGATCACCTGCTCAACGTCCGCGCCGAGCGGATGAGCGCCTTGCCCGACGAACCCGGCCATTTCGTCGAATGGCTGGCGCGCGAGGGCAAGGGGGATCGCCACAGCTTCGTGCCCAGGCGCATCTACGGCGCCTATCTGCGCGCCATGCTGGATGCCGCCACCGCACAGGCGGGCGGGCGGCTGCGACTGGTGACGGGCGAGGTCTGCGCGATCGACCGTCCCGGCTCTGGCGTCACGCTGGCCATGGCCGATGGTACGAGGATCGCCGCCGACGTCGCGGTGCTGGCGCTGGGCAACCTGCCGCCGCACACCCCGCCCGGCATCGACCCGGCGGTCCCCGGCTATTGCCCCGATCCGTGGAGCGCGGACATCGCGCAAGGGCTGGCGGACGACGACCGCGTCATTCTGGTCGGCACCGGCCTGACCGCGATCGATGCCGCGCTCCTGCTCGATGCGCGCGGCTTTCGCGGCGAGATCCTCGCCCTGTCCCGTCGCGGCCTTGCCCCGCGCCGCCATGCCGAGGGCGCCCATGTCCCCGGCCTGCGCGACCGGCCGCAGGGGCGTCCCTCCGCGCTGGTCGCCACCGTCCGCGCGCGCGCGCAGGAGATCGGCTGGCGCGGTGCGGTGGACGAGCTGCGCCCGGTGACGCAGATGCTGTGGGGCGCGACCGACGATGCCGATCGCCGCCGCTTCCTCCGCCACCTGCGCCCTTATTGGGACGTCCACCGCCACCGCCTCGCGCCGCAGGTGGCCGATCGGGTCGACGCGCTCGTGGACAGTGGGCGCTTGCGGTTCGTTGCGGGCAAGTCGGTCGCGACCGAGGCCGCATCGACCGGCCTGACGCTGCACTGGCGCCCGCGCGGAACGGACCGGGTGGAGCGCACGCCCGCCGCGCGCCTCGTCAACTGTACCGGGCCGCAGGGCGACCTGCTGCGCTCGGACGAGCCGCTGATCCGTCATTTGCTGGTTGAGGGCGCGATTCGTCCCGACCCCTTGCGCCTCGGCCTGGAGGTCGATCGCCAGTCGCGCGCGATCGATGCGGGTGGTGAGGCGCAGGACCGGCTCTACTGCATCGGCCCGATGACGCGGGGTGGCTTGTGGGAGGCGGTTGCGGTGCCCGATCTGCGCCAACAGGTCTGGGACCTCGCGCGGCGGCTGTCCCATGCGCAGTGGGTGGGGGGCGAGGGGCTTTAGGTTTTCACGCGAAGACGCGAAAATTTCGGTTCACGCGAAGCCGCGAAGAAGGAAGAAGGTGGTTCGCGCGGAGACGCGGAGACGCGGAGGATGTTCCGCCCGCGGCCCATGTTCCGAGCCGCCAGCGGCGGCTCATGCAATGGCGAGCAGGGTTATGGAAGGTCTCGCTGACGCGAGACGGGGGCCGCCGACGCAATCTCCGCGTCTCCGCGTCTCCGCGTGAACCCCTTCCTCTTCGCGGCTTCGCGTCTTCGCGTGATCAAATCACGCCGTATGCCCCGGCGCCAGCAGGTCTGGGACCTCGCGCGGCGACTGTCCCATGCGCAGTGGGTGGGGGCGAGGGGCGTTAGGTTTTCACGCGAAGACGCGAAGCCGCGAAGAAGGAGGAAGGAAGAAGGTGGTTCGCGCGGAGACGCGGAGACGCGGAGTATGTTCCGCCCGCGGCCCATGTCCCGAGCCGCCAGCGGCGGCTCATGCAATGGCGAGCAGGCATGTGGAAGGTCTCGCTGAGGCGAGACGGGGCCAACAACGCAATCTCCGCGTCTCCGCGTCTCCGCGTGAACCCCTTCCTCTTCGCGGCTTCGCGTCTTCGCGTGATCAAATCACGCCGTATGCTCCGGCGCCAGCAGGCCTGGGACCTCGCGCGGCGGCTGTCCCACGCGCAGTGGGTGGGGGCGAGGGGCTTTAGGTTTTCACGCGAAGACGCGAAGCCGCGAAGAAGGAGGAAGGAAGAAGGTGGTTCGCGCGGAGGCGCGGAGACGCGGAGGATGTTCCGCCCGCGGTTCATGCCCCGAGCCGCCAGCGGCGGCTCATGCAATGGCGAGCAGGAGTGTGGAAGGTCTCGCTGACGCGAGACGGGGGCCACTGACGCAATCTCCGCGTCTCCGCGTCTCCGCGTCTCCGCGTGAACCCGTTCTTCTTCGCGTCTTCGTGTCTTCGCGTGATCAAATCACGCCGTATGCCCCGGCGCCAGCAGGTCTGGGACTTCGCGCGGCGGCTGTCCCATGCGCAGTGGGTGGGGGCGAGGGGCCTTAGGTTTTCACGCGAAGACGCGAAGCCGCGAAGAAGGAAGAAGGTGGTTCGCGCGGAGGCGCGGAGGCGCGGAGACGCGGAGGATGTTCCGCCCGAGGTTCATGCCCCGAGCCGCCAGCGGCGGCTCATGCAATGGCGAGCAGGCATGTGGAAGGTCTCGCTGACGCGAGACGGGGCTACCAACGCAATCTCCGCGCCTCCGCGCCTCCGCGTGAACCCGTTCTTTCTTCTTCGCGTCTTCGCGTCTTCGCGTGATCAAATCACCCCGTATGCCCCGGCGCCCGCGGAAAGTTCTGCGCCTTGTACCAGTCCAGATCATGCGCCGGTGCCGCCGCTCCCGCCGGCAGGGGCAATCCGTTGACCGACATCCAATAGGCGAGGCTGGCATCCCGCCACCACCGTGCCTCGCGCTCCTGCACGCCGAGCAGGGTCGCGGTCTTCTGCCACCGCTCGGCATCGATCCGCGGGCGCAGCGCATCCCATTGTCGGCGCATCCCCGCGACATAGGCGACGCCGGCATCGTAATGCCGCACCATCTCCTCCCACAAGGTCCGGCCCGATGCCATGCGCCGGTTCCAGCCGACATGGTGGAACCACAACAGGTCGCGCTCCGGCACGGTGCCGACATCGGCGAAGCGCTTGGCCACCGGCGGCGCATATTGCGCGACCGCGTTGCTGCCGCTTCTGGTCCGGTCGAAGCCGATGCCCTGCTTGTCCGCCCGGTGATAGTAAGCCGGGTTCCATTCCGGCCGGGCAAGGTCCGACACCCACGGCCCCGGCCCGTAATGGTGCCCCGTCGCCATCAGATGGGCCAGGCCCAGCGGCGTCATGTAATCCACCACCGCCTCGCGCGACCCCATCATCATCGCGACCACGGGATCGACCACCGCCGGGTCGGGCGTGAAGGTCTGCGCCGCCCATTCGCGCGCGATCGTGTCGGCATCCGCCTCCGGGTCCCAGGCCATGCGGCCGAAGACATACCAGTTGGCCTGGTTGAACGGCGATCCCGTCCAGTCGCGGTCGCGCCCGATATTGGCGACGCCCGCCATGCCCGTCAGCCTGTGCCCTTCCGCTGATCCGTCGACGACATCGGCCACCGTCTGACCGCGCTTCACGCCGGTGGGCGCGTCCAGCACCTCCTGAAACAACGGCCCGAGATAGGCGAGGTGGGAGGCGAAGCCGAGATATTCCTTGGTGATCTGGAATTCCATCACCAGCGGCGTCTTCGGCATCGCGCCGAACAGCGGGTGGAAGGGTTCGCGCGGCTGGAAGTCGATTGCGCCGTTCTTCACCTGCACCAGCACATTGTCCGCGAACGTGCCGTCCAGCGGCTTGAACTCGGTATAGGCCTGCTTCGCCCGGTCGTCGGGATCGGTGTCGGCATAGACGAAGGCGCGCCACATCACGATGCCCTTGTGCGGGGCGACCGCGGCGGCCAGCATGTTCGCGCCGTCGGCATGGCTGCGATGGTAATCGCGCGGACCCGGCTGACCCTCGCTATTGGCCTTGACCAGAAAGCCGCCGAAATCGGGAATGGCGCGGTAGATCTCGTCCGCCTTCGCCTTCCACCATGCCGCGACCTGCGGGTCGAGCGGGTCGGCGGTCTTCAGCCCGCCGATCTCGATCGGGGCGGAAAAGCGGGCCGACAGATAGACCTTGATCCCCCAGGGACGGAATATGTCCGCCAGCGCCGCCGCCTTGGCGATATAGGGCGCGGTCAGGCTGTCCGCCTTGGCGTTGACGTTGTTCAGGACGGTGCCGTTGATCCCGATCGACGCGTTGGCGCGCGCATAGTCGGTGTAGCGCGGGTCCTTCAGGTCGGGCAGGTTCCACCAGTCCCAGATGGACTGGCCGGCATAGCCACGCTCCACCGAGCCATCCAGATTGTCCCAATGGTTCAGCACGCGCAGCTTCACCTTGGGGGTGGAGGTCAGGTCGACCCTGGCCAGCGTACCGCCGGTGCCCAGATGGCGGAGCAGCGCAAAGGCGCCGTAGAGTACGCCCCGGTCGCTATTGCCCGTCACCAGCGTCACCGGCGCTCCGCCGATCGTGACCGATCGCACCAGATAGCCTTCGTCGGCCAGCGACCGTGTCGGGAGGTGCAGGCTCGCCACCGCCGGGTCGCTCGCGACCGCCAGCATCACCGATCCGGCGCGCACGGACGGCGCCGTCGCCACCGGCTCGGCGGCATAGCCGGACAGCCCGCGTCGCAATTCCTCCGCCGCGCGGGTCAGGGTGGGCGTGGCGTTCGGGACGACGATCGATACCGGTTGCCTGACCACTTCGCCCTGTAGTGACGCTTGCGGCTGGTAGCGCATCCAGAGCGCATATCCATCCTCGGCCATGGCGACCGCAGGGAGGGACGCGCTCGCCAGAGCCGCAGAAATCAGGGCTTTCCATCGCATCATGGCCATCCTCACCTTTCCCCATTTTACCGGGCGATCCCGCGGGTAATTGACAAGTCCCCGTCGGCTAGGTCATTGGTAACGCTATCAGCGACCGCATCAAGAAGAATGTGGCGTCTGACCAATTTCAGGAGAGGTCAGGATGCAATCTGCCACGTCGTTCCACCCTGTCGGGGCCGTGCAATGATGGCAAGCCGCCGCGATCTGCTGCGCTGGTCGGTGTCGGCCTCCGCGCTCGCCTTCCTGCCTGCCGCCGCCCGTCCCGCCGCGCCGCTCTACAAGGATGCACGCGCGCCCGTGGACCTGCGCGTCCGCGACCTGATGGGCCGGATGACGCTGGACGAGAAGGTGGCGCAGCTCATCACGCTTTCCACCTCCAAGCGTGACGTGATGAACGATGCGCGCGCCTTTGATCCGGGCAGGGCGGATGCCGCCTATCCCCACGGCATCGGCCAGATCGCGCGGCCGTCCGACCGGGGCGGTGCGGCGACCGCGAACAACACCGGCACCGACGTCACCGGCCGCTGGCGCGCACCCGCCGACACGATCGCCTTCGTCAACGCGGCGCAAGGCTGGGCGGTGGAGCGCAGCCGCCTCGGCATCCCGATCCTGTTCCATGAGGAAGCGCTGCACGGCTATATGGCGCCAGAGGCGACCAGCTTTCCGCAGGCGATCGCGCTCGCCGGCAGCTTCGACCGCGATCTGGTCGAGCGCGTCAATGCGGTCATCGCGCGCGAGGTGCGGGCGCACGGCACCGTGCTGGCCCTGTCGCCCGTCGTCGATATCGCCCGCGACCCGCGCTGGGGCCGGATCGAGGAGACGTTCGGCGAGGACGCCTATCTGTGCGGAGAGATGGGGGTCGCCGCGGTGCTGGGCCTGCAGGGGCCGGGCAAGACGCTGGCACCGGGCAAGGTCTTCGCCACGCTCAAGCACATGACCGGCCACGGCCAGCCGGAAAGCGGCGAGAATGTCGCGCCCGCCCCGATCGCCGAGCGCGAGCTTCGCGAACGCTTCTTTCCGCCTTTCCGCAAGGTGGTGAAGCGGACCGGCATTGGCGCGGTCATGCCCTCCTATAACGAGATCGACGGCGTTCCCAGCCACGCGAACCGCTGGCTGCTGACGCAGGTGTTGCGCGGCGAATGGGGCTTCGACGGCGCGATCGTCAGCGATTATGCCGCCATCCCCGAACTCGCCAGCTTCCACCATGTCGCGGCCGACATGGACGGCGCCGCCCGCCTGGCGCTCGCCGCCGGCGTCGACAGCGACCTGCCCGACGGACAGGCCTTCCGCTCGCTCGCCGATCAGGTTCGCGCCGGCAAGGTCTCGCTCGCCGCGGTCGATGCCGCATGCCGCCGCATGCTGACGCTGAAGTTCCGCGCCGGGCTGTTCGAGGGTGCCACCGTCGATCCTCGCGCCGCCGCCCGCCTGACCGCGAATGACGAGGCGAGGGCGCTTGCCCGCGAGGCCGCGGAAAAGTCGATCGCGCTGCTCGTCAACGACGGCACCCTGCCGCTGACGCCGGGCGGGCACAGGCGCGTGGCGGTGATCGGCCCCAATGCCGCGGTCGCACGGCTGGGCGGCTATTCGTCCATCCCGAAATCGCCGGTCTCGCTGCTCGACGGCGTCCGCCAGCGCCTCGCCGGCCGTGCCGAGGTCGTCCATGCGCAGGGCGTCTTCATCACGCAGAGCGAGGATCGCTCCGCCAACGAGGTGCTGCTCGCCGATCCCGCGAAGAACCGCCAGCTTATCGCCGAGGCGGTGGCGGTGGCGAACACCGCCGATATCGTCCTGCTCGCCATCGGTGACACCGAACAGACCAGCCGCGAGGGCTATGCGAAGAACCATCTCGGCGACCGCACCGACCTCGACCTGCTCGGCGAGCAGAACGCGCTGTTTCTCGCGCTGAAGGCGACCGGCAAGCCCGTCGTGGTGCTCGCGATCAACGGTCGTCCGCCGTCGTGGCCGACCGTGACGGGGGGCGCGAACGCCGTGCTGGAATGCTGGTATATGGGGCAGGAGGGGGGCCATGCGATGGCCGCCGCGCTGTTCGGCGACGTCAATCCGGGCGCCAAGCTGCCCGTCACCGTCGCGCGCCATGTCGGGCAGTTGCCGGTGTTCTACGATGCCAAGCCATCGGCGCGGCGCGGCTATCTGTTCGACACCACCGATCCGCTGTTCCCGTTCGGCTTCGGCCTCAGCTACACGACCTTCCAGCTTTCCCCGCCGCGCCTGTCCGCCACCCGCATCGGTATCGCGGCCAGCGTCGAGGTCGAGGTGGACGTGACCAACACCGGCACGCGGGCGGGGGACGAGGTCGTCCAGCTCTACGTCCATGATCTGGTCGCCAGCGTCACCCAGCCGATCAAGGCGCTGAAGGGTTTCCAGCGCGTCTCGCTCAAGCCCGGCGAGCGGCGCACCATGCGCTTCACCCTCGGCCCCGACGCCTTCGCGCTGTGGAATCTCGACATGGAGGAGGTGGTCGAACCCGGCCAGTTCCACATCATGACCGGCGCCAACAGCCGCGATCTCCAGTCCGTCACCCTAGACATCGCCTGAAGGACCACGATGCCGAAGATCGTCTCCGCCCGCGTCATCGTCACCTGTCCGGGCCGCAATTTCGTCACGCTCCGCATCGAATGCGACGACGGCACCACCGGCCTCGGCGATGCCACGCTGAACGGCCGCGAACTGTCCGTCGCCAGCTACCTTACCGACCATGTCATCCCCTGCCTGATCGGCCGCGACGCCCACCGGATCGAGGATATCTGGCAATATCTCTACAAGGGCGCCTATTGGCGCCGCGGCCCGGTGACGATGACCGCGATCGCCGCGGTCGACATGGCGCTGTGGGACATCAAGGGCAAGGTTGCGGGCCTGCCCGTCTACCAGCTTCTCGGGGGCGCGGTGCGCGACGGCTGCATGGTCTATGCCCATGCCAACGGCACCACCATCGAGGACACCATCGCCGAGGCGATCCGCCACCGCGACCAGGGATACCGGGCGATCCGCCTGCAATGCGGCGTGCCGGGCCTTGCCTCCACCTACGGCGTCGCCAAGACGGGCCAGCGCTACGAGCCGGCCGATGGCGACCTGCCGACCGAGGCGGTGTGGTCGACCGAGAAATACATGCGCATCGTGCCCGAACTGTTCGCCGCCGCCCGCGAGGCGCTGGGCTGGGACATCCATCTGCTGCACGACATCCATCACCGCCTCACCCCGATCGAGGCGGGGCGGCTCGGCCGCGACCTTGAGCCCTATCGCCCCTTCTGGCTGGAGGATGCGACGCCGGCGGAGAACCAGGACGCGTTCCGCCTGATCCGCCAGCACACCACTGCGCCGCTTGCGGTGGGCGAGGTCTTCAATTCGATCTGGGACTGCAAGGCGCTGATCGAGACGCAGTCGATCGATTATATCCGTGCCACCATCGTCCATGCCGGCGGGATCACGCACTTGCGCCGCATCGCCGCGCTGGCCGAGCTGTATCAGGTCCGCACCGGCTGCCACGGCGCCACCGACCTGTCGCCGGTGACGATGGCCGCCGCGCTGCATTTCGGCCTGTCGGTGCCCAATTTCGGCATTCAGGAACACATGCCCCACACCGCCGAGACCGATGCGGTCTTTCCCCATGGCTACCGCTTCGCGGACGGCATGATGCATCCGGGCGACGCGCCGGGGCTGGGCGTGGACATCGTTGAGGATCTGGCGGCGACCTACGAATACAAGCGCGCCTTCCTGCCCGTAAACCGATTGGAGGACGGCACGCTATGGAGCTGGTGAGCCACGTCACGCCTTCTGCCCTCCGGGGAGCATCCGGTGAACAGCGCTACGCGCTGTTCAGCCAGTGCCGGGGGCATGGGCGACCTGATGCTGGGAGGGGCCCGCTGCCGTCAGGCAGTGGGAAGGGTGAGGGGCTGCCGCGGGCGGAGCACTGCTTGGCAACCCCTCACCCTCCCCACGGCTATGCCGCGGGGCCCCTCCCTCTCCCCGGAGGGGAGAGGGCCGACGTATGAGCAACTTCACCGAAACCGCCGCCGAGGCGCCGGAAACCGCCGCGCACGCCGTTCCCCGCCCGCGCGGCCGCATTCGCTGGGCGATCTGCGCGCTGCTCTTCGCCGCCGTGGTCCTGAGCTATATCGACCGGCTCGTGCTGGGCGTGCTGAAGCCGCAACTGACCGCGCTCTATGGCTGGACCAACACCGGCTACGGCGACATCACCGGCTATTTCCAGGTCTTCTACGGCATCGGCTTTCTGCTGTTCGGCTGGGCGATCGACCGCATCGGTCCGCGCCTGGGCTATCTGCTGGCGATGGGAAGCTGGACGCTCGGCCATTTCGCGCAGATCCTGGTCACCTCCACCACCGGCTTTGTCATCGCGCGCATCCCGCTCGCATTCGGCGAGGCGGGCACTTATCCATCCGCGCTCGCCGCCGCGTCGCAGTGGTTTCCGCAAAAGGAACGCGCGCTCGCCATCGGCATCTTCAACGCCGGCGCCAATGTCGGCGCGATCATCACCCCACTGCTCGTGTCGTTCATCGTCGCCGGGCTGCTGTTCGACTGGCGCTGGGCGTTCCTGATCACCGGCAGCTTCAACCTCGTCTGGCTGTTCGTCTGGTGGCGCTTCTACCGCGCGCCGCACGAGCATGCGGCGATCACGCCCGAGGAGCGCCGCTGGATCGAGGCGGAGCCGGCCGACACCAGCGGCCGTGCCGGCTTCCTGACGGTGCTGCGCCACCGCGCGGCATGGGCCTATATGGCCGGGCGCTTCCTGATCGATCCGGTCTGGTGGACCTTCCTGTTCTGGCTGCCGGACTTCTTCAACACCCGCTACGGCTATGACCTGAAAAGCTTCGGCCCGCCGCTCGTCGCCATCTATATCCTGGCCGATTTCGGCGCGATCGCGGGGGGCTGGTATTCGTCGCACCTGTTGAAGCGCGGCGTCTTTGCCGGCACCGCGCGCAAGCGGGCGATGTTCGCCTGCGCGCTGTTCGCGGTGCCGGTCATGTTCGCGGCGCAGGCGTCGAACATCTGGATCGCGGTGACGCTGATCGGGCTGGCGTGTGCCGCGCATCAGGGCTTCTCCACCAACCTGTTCGCGCTGCCCGGCGACCAGTTCCCGCGCTTCGCGCAAGGGACGCTGATCGGCCTTGGCGGCTTTGCCGGCGCGGTGGGTGGCTTCATCGCGTCCAAGTCGCTCGGCCTGCTGCTCGACCGGGTGGGCAGCTACCAACCCTTCTTTATCGCCTGCGGCCTGGCCTATCTGCTCGCATTGCTGGTCTTCCACCTGCTCAATCCGCGCTATCAGAATGTCCGCATCATCACGGAGGCCAAGGCTTGAGACTTTCCGACGCCGCGCTGGCGCATCTGCCCGCCGACATTGCCCGCCCCGCCTATGACCGTGCCGCCGTTCGCCGCGGCGTCGTGCATCTGGGGATCGGCGCCTTTCACCGCGCGCATCAGGCCGCGATCTTCGAGGCCGCACTGGCATCGGGCGATCTGCGCTGGGGCATCACCGGCGTATCGCTCCGCTCGGCCGCCGTCCGCGACCAGATGGCCCCGCAGGACGGGCTCTACACGCTTCTCGTCCGCGACGGGGCGGGGGAGCGCGCGCAGGTCATGGGCGCGGTGCTGGAGGTGCTGGTCGCGCCGGAGGACCCCGCCGCCGTCGTCGCGGCGCTGGCCCATCCCGACACGCATCTGGTCACGCTCACCGTGACCGAAAAGGGCTATAAGCTGGACCGGGCGAAGGGCACGCTGCTGGCGGACGACGCTGATATCGCGCACGACCTGGCCGATCTCGCCGCACCGCGCACCGCCCCCGGTTTCCTCGTCGCCGGCCTCGCCGCGCGCCGTGCCGCCGGGCTGCCGCCTTTCACCGTGCTGTCCTGCGACAATCTGCCGCATAACGGTGCCCTGCTGCGCGCCGCCGTGCTCGAAATGGCCCGCGCGCATGATGGCGATCTTGCCGACTGGATTGCGGCGGAGGGCGCCTTCCCCGGGTCGATGGTCGATCGCATCGTGCCGGCCACCACCCCCGACGACATTGCCGCGCTCGCCACCCGCCTCGGTGTCGAGGATCAGGCGATGGTGAAGACCGAGCCCTTCCTGCAATGGGTGGTCGAGGATCGCTTTTGCGGCCCGCGCCCCGATTTCACCGGGGTGCAGCTGACCGCCGATGTCGCGCCTTGGGAGGATGCCAAGCTGCGCCTGCTCAACGGCGCCCATTCCAGCATCGCCTATCTCGGCGGGCTGATCGGCGACGCCTTTGTTCACGAATTCGTCGCGCGCGAAGAGGGGCGGGTCTTTGTCGAGCGGCTCTGGGATCAGGCCGCCGCCACGCTGAACCCGCCGCCCGGCCTCGACATTGCCGCCTACCGCGCCGCGCTGATGGCGCGTTTCGCCAATCCGGCGCTTCAGCATCGCACCCGCCAGATCGCGATGGACGGGTCGCAGAAGCTGCCGCAGCGCCTGCTTGCGCCGCTGGTGGCCGGACAGGGGGATGCGCTGGCGCTCGGCGTCGCCGCCTGGATACGCTGGCAATCGGGGCGGACCGATGCCGGTGAGACGTTCACGGTCGATGATCCGCTCGCCGACCGCCTTGCCGTGCCGGCACGCAGCGACGATCCCGTCACCGCGACGCTGGCGCTGCTCGGCACGCGCGTCGAGCCGGCGGTTCACGATCTGATCGCGGCACACCTGACCAACCTCGAACGATCGGGTGCGCACGGCGCCATCCGAACATTGCTGAAGGCTTCGCAATGATCCGCACCCTGCTGCTCGCCAGCGCCGCGCTCGGCCTCGCCACGCCCGCGCTCGCCGATCCGCCACGGCTGGTGAAGAAGGGGGACGCGACGCAGCTCGTCGTGAATGGCAAGCCGATGCTGATGATCGCGGGCGAGCTGTCCAACTCCGCCGCCTCCAGCGCCGATTACATGGCGCCGCATTGGGCACGGCTGCGCGCGATGCATCTCAACACCGTTCTTGCGCCCGTCTCGTGGGAACTGATCGAGCCGGTGGAGGGGCGCTATGACTGGTCCTCGGTCGATACGATGCTGAAGGCGGCGCGCGCCAACGACCTGAAGCTCGTCATCCTGTGGTTCGGGGCGTGGAAGAACTCCATGTCCACCTATGTGCCGTCCTGGGTGAAGCGCGATCAGGCCCGCTTCCCGCGTGCGGAGCTGCCGAACGGGCAGGGGGTGGAAATCCTGTCCACCTTCGGCGCCGATACGCTGCGCGCGGACCAGCGTGCGCTGGCCGCGCTGATGGCGCATCTGAAGGCGGTGGACGACCGCGACAACACGGTGGTGATGCTCCAGGTCGAGAACGAGATCGGCATGCTGCCCGTCGCACGCGATTACAGCGCGCCCGCCGACGCCGCCTTCCGGCAACCGGTGCCGCCCGAACTGGTCAACTATCTCGTCGCGCACCGCGACACGCTGGTCCCCGAGATGAAGGCGATGTGGGCGGAGCGGGGCGCCAAGACCGCTGGCAGCTGGGAGGAGCTGTTCGGCCCCGGCGATGCCGCGGCGGAGGTGTTCGCCGCCTGGCATTATGCGCGCTTCGCCGATGGTCTCGCCGCGGCCGGCAAGGCGGCCTATCCGATGCCGATGTACGTCAACGTCGCGCTCAATCGTCCGGGGCGTATTCCCGGCGAATATCCCAGCGGCGGGCCGCTTCCCCACCTGATCGACGTGTGGAAGGCCGGCGCCCCCAGCCTCGATTTCCTGGCGCCCGACATCTACTTCCCGAACTTCACCCAGATCGTCGATCGCTACAAGCGGCCGGACAATCCCCTGTTCATCCCCGAGGCGCACAACGCCGACAATCCGATCGTTCCCGCCAACGCCTTTTATGCGATCGGCGAGCATGATGCGCTCGGCTTCGGGCCGTTTTCGATCGACTCGATCGATGAAGCACCCGGCGCGCTGAAGGACGCCTATGCGGTGCTCGACCAGCTTCGCCCGGTGATCCTCGATGCGCAGGGGACGGGCCGCATGGCCGGGTTCAAGCCCCGCCAGCGCTACGACGAGACGGTGGATTACGAGCCACAGGTGCGCGACATCGGCGGCTACCGCTTCACCATCGCCTATGCCGATATCCAGCGGCCGACGATGACGCCGGACACCGCCGGCTATGGCGGTCTCATCATCCAGACCGGCGAGGACGACTATCTGGTCGCGGGGCAGGGGATCACCGTCACCTTCAAGCCGATCGGCGACGGACCGGGGCTCGCCGGGATCGATCGTGCGCATGAAGGCGTGTTCGATGCTGCCGGCAACTGGAAGCCGGGCCGGCTGCTGAATGGCGACCAGACGCATCAGGGGCGGCATATCCGCCTGCCCGCCGGGACATGGGGTATCCAGCGGGTGCGCCTCTATCGCTACCGATAGGCGATTTGGTGTCGGATAGTGGCCTTATGACCACATAGATAGGCTTGACCAATCCGGCGTAACGTGGTCAGATGATGATAGCGCTATCAGATTAGAAGCGTTCGCGGCACCCAGCCAGATGAAGCGGGGCCGGTCCTTTGATCAAGGAGGGGAAGAATGATGACCATCGCCCGTCGTCCCGCCATCCGCGTCGCGCTGCTCGGCGCCGCCGCCTTCAACGTCCTCGCCATCGCCGCACCGCTCGCCGCGCAAACCGCGCCCGACCCGTCGCTCGGTATCACCGCGCAGCCTGCTCCCACGCAGGGGCCGCAGGATCCCGCACCCGCGCAGACCGACTCGGTCACCGATCCGTCGGTCGGCCAGGGCGAGACCGAGGAGATCGTCATTACCGGCATCCGCGGCTCGCTACAGAGCGCGACCAATGCCAAGCGCAACGCCGTCGCCTTCGGCGACTCGATCTTTGCCGAGGATATCGGCAAGCTGCCGGCGACCAACCTCGCCGAAACGCTGAACCGCATCCCCGGCGTCCGCCTGAACCGCGACATCAGCGGCGAGGGCACGCAGGTGTCGATCCGCGGCCTCGGCCCCAGCTTTTCCAAGGTGTTGCTCAACGGCGCGCAGTTCGCGGTCGCATCCGATGGCGGCACGAACGGCACCGGCGGCGGCAATCGCGAGGTCGATCTCGACTTCTTCCCGTCCGAACTCTTCACCCGGCTCGACGTGAACAAGAGCCCGGTCGCCTCCATGCTGGAAGGCGGCATCGCGGGCACCGTCAATCTGCGCAACGCCCGCGCCTTCGACAATCCGGGCACGCACGTCACCGTCGTCGCCCAGGGCGCCTATACCGACAGCAACGACCGCATCGGCCCGCGCGGCGCGCTTGTCGCCAGCCACACCTTTGGCGACACGTTCGGCATCCTGCTCGGCGTTGCCGGCGTGCATCAGAAGCTGCGCATCGACGGCTACGACACGGTGGGCTTCACCGACGCGAACCTGCCCTGCGGCCCCGGCTGCAACGCCTCGCCGCCGGAAAGCAACGGCTTCGTCTTCGCCAGCACCGCCCCTGCGAACCTGGGTCGTGGCTTCACCACCGGCCAGCCGCTCGATCTCGCCGCCACCTCGGGGCTGTCCCTTTCGCAACTGTCCAAGGCGATCATTCCCCGCCTCGGCCGCCCGGTGCTGACCACCGGCACGCGCGAGCGCATCTCGGCGGTCGGCTCGGCCGAATGGCGCCCGTCGGACGCGCTGCACCTGGTGGTCGACGGCATCTACGCCAAGTCGCGCCGCGACTATCTGCGCTCCAACATGAACTGGCAGGTCCGCAACTCCGGCCCCGGCACCTCGCCGCAATCGACCGGCGGCATGGTCCCGTTCGACATCCAGGTCGACCAGAACAACGTCGTCACCTCGGGCACCTTCGCCAACTCGTCCTTCTTCTCCGAAAACAGCATCTTCAACCAGGATACCGAATTCTGGAACGTGAACCCCAGCATCAGCTGGCGCCCGAACGAGCGGCTGAAGATCGACCTGTCGGGCAACTGGGGCAAGAGCAACTTCTTCCGTGAACAGCCGACCTTCGCCTTCCAGACCGCGCCCAATTCGGGGGTCGAGGTCACCTATGACAACACGACGGACAGCCCGCAGCCGATCATCTCGGCGAACCGCGACCTGGGCGATCCCAATCTCGGCTGGCAATGGTACCGCGTGAACGTCCAGAACGTCCGCCGCGAGACCGAGACCAAGGGCGCGCATCTCGACATCTATTACGGCGACGACACGCTCAACGTGAAGATCGGCGCCGCCTATGACGAGGCGGCGCGCAGCGTCCGCGCCTTCGACAACACCAACGCCTATCAGCTGTCGGTCTGCGGCAATCCGTGCACCGGCAACACCGGCACCGTGCCGACCAGCGCGATCCCGCAATATCTGAACCGCACCGGCGTCGACAATTTCGGCCACCTGTCGCGCGGGCGCTTCGGCGTCACCAGCTTCATCGTCCCCGACATCGCCCGTCTCGCCCAGGCGACCAACTACGCCCAGTTCCGCGACACCGCGCCCGAGGCGCGCGGGTCGGTGACCGGCGGCGCCACCGGCGACGTGTTCGAGAAAGTCTATGGCGGCTATTTCGAGCTGAACGGCGTGTCGGAGATCTTCGGCCGCGAGCTGCGCGCCAATGCCGGCTTCCGCTATGTCTGGACCGACCAGCGCGTCGTCGGCCCAAGTCAGATCGGCAGCACCATCGTCGATATCACGGCCAACTCCTCCTATCAGGAGGTGCTGCCCTCGCTGAACCTCACCTATGACGTCGCGCGCAACCTCAAGCTGCGCTTCGCCGCCTCCAAGGCGCTGACCCGCCCCGATGCCGGCTCGATCCTGCCGGGCATCACCTTCTCCGACCCCTCCGCCCAGATCGCCACCGCCGGCAATCCGCAACTCCAGCCCTACACCTCGGACAATCTCGACCTCGGCGGCGAGTTCTACACCGGCGGCGCCGGCTATATCGGCGTCGCCCTCTTCCGAAAGAACATCCAGGGCTTCACCGTCACCGTGCAACAGCCCACCGCCTTCGGCGACCTCAACATCCCGCTCGACTCGCTCCAGGCGACGCAGCGTCAGGCGCTGGTCGACCGGGCCGGCGGCGCGGGTGCCACCGCAGCGGCGATCGCGGCGGTGCCGATCACCGTCAACCGCCCGATCAACCTGCAAAGCCTGATCATCAAGGGCGTCGAGGTCACCTGGAACCAGCCGCTCGACTTCGCGATCAAGGGCCTCGGCTTCCAGGCGAACGGCACGCACATCACCCAGGATTCCGATCCGGTGCTGGTCAATGGCAGCCCACAGACGCTGGTCGCCTCCGGCGTGCCGCGCTGGCAATATAACGTGCAGGGCTATTACGAGGATCACGGCCTGTCGCTCAGCCTGAACTATGTCTGGCAGGGCGGAGTGATCGCGGCCAATGCGCCGCAGAACAACCTGCCGCTGCCGCTGCGCGCGGACTCGCGCGGCCAGCTCGACCTGTCGGCGGGCTATCAACTGCCCTTCCTCGACAATGGCGTGCGCCTGACGCTCGACGTGCTCAACATCACCAACGAGCCGATCCGCACCACCTTCGGCTACGATAATGCCGCCTACAGCGTCTATTATCCGGGCCGTCAGGTGCTGGTGGGCCTGCGCGCGCGCTTCTGACGCCCATCCTTTCTGCCCCGGTTCCCCGAGCCTCGGGCCGGTCCTTCCCCCTTGGACCGGCCCGATTTTTTTCGTCGGCACCATGCCCATGCCGCGCTAGGATCGCCCGGTGCAATCGGCGATCCTTTATATCGGCGCGGCGCTGGCGGAGATTGCCGGCTGTTTCGCCTTCTGGGCCTGGGCCCGCATGGGCCGGTCGCCGCTCTGGCTGATTCCGGGCACCGCATCGCTGCTGATCTTCGCGTGGCTGCTGACGCTGGTCGATACTGCACAGGCGGGGCGGGCCTATGCGGCCTATGGCGGCATCTACATCACGTCCGCGCTGCTCTGGCTATGGCTGGCCGAGGGCGTCCGCCCGGATCGCTGGGACCTGACGGGCGCGGCGTTGTGCCTGATTGGTGCGGCGGTGATCTTCTTCGGGCCGCATCGTGGCTGATGCCGGAACGCAAGTGTGAAGTCTGTGGCGGCGGCCGGGCCGACATGTCCGAATTTTCGCTGGAAAGGGCACGTTGCCGCACCGCCTACTCGGCCCTATCACAGTGCGTTTCTTGACGCGCATAGGGGCCGAAGATGGGTAAGGCCGAGCTGTTTTCGTATTTGTCGGCCTTCGTGACGATAGTTCTCGCTCTCGCACTCACCAACATACTCCAGAGCGCCAGCGTTCTCATTCAGGCCCGACGGCACGTGCAATGGGATGCCCGGCCAATCATATTCGCCGCAATCGTATTCGTAGCGCTCGTGTCAGAGTTCTTCTCTTTGTGGTTGAACTTGTCCGTGACGGAAGTGACAATGCCGCGATTGCTATGGCTGCTGACCATACCGTCGCTTTTTGCTGTTCTGGCTTACTCTGCCTTACCCAGCGATGTATCGGAAAATGCAAAAGACCTGTCCGCATTCTTCGAAGGGGAAAGGCGGCTCTGGGTCCCATTGTTTTCGGCGATAACCTTGCTCGACTGGCTGCGCAGTGCGGATAACGCATACGCATCCGGCGCTACGGTCGCCCAGATCGCGCGATTTACAGCGGTGACAGTCTTGCCGTTGATGTTTCTGCCCGCCGGCATCGCATTTGCTCTCCTTTTCTTCGCCAAAAGCAAAAAGCTGCACTGGGTTGCGCTCACAATCCTTTCTGTCTGGATGCTCTGGAGCACCTTGTCATCTTCGATCACGGTGGCGCCGGGCTCTGGAGGATGAGCCCATGACGGGCCGGTAAACATCGCCCGCGGTCTGGCGTTCCCGGCCACGACGCCCACGTCCGCTATCTACCGCCCCACCGCAAACGCCGCGCGATATTGCGGCTTCACCGCGCCGATCAGCGCCCGCGTCACCGGCAGCGTCACCTCATAGGCCCCCTCGGCATAGGACCCCGCGACATAAGGGTCGGCGATCAGGCCGATCCGGTTGAACCGCCCGCCGCCGGACGATCCCAGCAGCACCGTCAAATCCTTCAGCGTCGGGCAAGTGGCGAACATGCCGTCGCTCGCCGCCGCGGCCCCGATCCGTCGCCGCCGCTCGGCCTTCAGCTTTGCGCAAAAGGCCGGGCCGATCACACCTTGCGCCGCGGGCAACGAGGAAAAGACCAGCTTGGGCGCGATCCTCTTGCCCGCCGCCTTGTCCCACAACAGTCCCATCGACCCCGGCGTGCCGTGCGCGCCGCCGGTATAGCTGTACACGTCGCCCGACAGGCTCAGGAAGCGCGGCGTATCCGTCACCAGCTTCCACGTCTTTTGCGTATCATAGGGCCGGAACGGATAGCCGCCGTCGCGCGCCTCAACCCGCTCCTGCGCCGCGTCGCGCGCGGTCTGCGTGCGCAACCGCGCCTTGTCCGCTTCCAGCCAGGCGCGCAGCGCCGGAATGCGCGCCGCCTCCTGAGGATAGCTATAGTCGAAGCTGTAATCGGCGGTCTTCTCGGCGGCAGGGGCCGCGGCGCCCGTGATCCCGCCCACCGCCATCATCGCCGTCATGCCGATCAGGCTTCGCATCGCACATCCTCCTTGTTCCGGGCGAAAACGCTAGACGGGGCTAGCTGTACCCACGCTGTCCACCGTCCCGTGATACACTATCCCATTGCGCATGGCGGCGCGTATCGCCACGATGCCGCCGACACCTATTTCGAGGCCATCGATGATAAAGCCGTTGCTGTTCGCCGCCACCGCACTCTTCGCCCTGTCGCCCACCCTTGCCCAGCAGGAGGCGACGCCCGCGCCGAAGGACGGGCAGGCGGTAGCGCAGGGGGCGACGGGCGACATCCCGCAGAAGTTCAGCCCGCCGCGCATCGGCTATGATTATGACAAGCGCGAGGTGATGGTGCCGATGCGGGACGGCACGCGCCTCTACACGGTCATCGTCGTCCCCAAGGGCGCGACGAACGCGCCGATCGTGCTTACCCGCACGCCCTATAACGCCGCCGGCCGCGCCAGCCGCATGGACAGCCCGCGCATGCTGAACGCGCTGCCGCTGGCCGACGAGATCTTCGTCAAGGACGGCTATATCCGCGTCTATCAGGACATTCGCGGCAAATACGGGTCGGAGGGCGACTATGTCGTCACCCGTCCGCCGATCGGACCGCTCAACCCGACCAAGGTCGATCATACCACCGACGCCTATGACACGATCGACTGGCTGGTGAACAAGGCCAACCTGCCGGAATCGAACGGCCGCGTCGGCATGATCGGCTCGTCCTATGAAGGGTTCACCGTCGTCATGGCGCTGCTGAACCCGCATCCTGCACTGAAAGTCGCCGCACCCGAAAGCCCGATGATCGATGGCTGGATGGGCGACGACTGGTTCCACCACGGCGCGTTCCGGCTCGCCAATATCGGCTGGATCGGCTCGCAGACCGGCTACAAGGGCGCGGGCAAGGCACCGCCCAGCGGCGGCTATGACGATTACCAGAATTTCCTCGCCGGCTCGGCGGGCGACTGGGCCAGAAAGTCCGGCTATGACCAGCTGCCCTTCTGGAAGCGCTTCGTCAGCCACCCGTCCTACGACGCCTATTGGCAGGGACAGGCGCTCGACAAGCTGATCGCCGCCAATCCGTCCAACCTTCCCACTATTTGGGAACAGGGCCTGTGGGATCAGGAGGATATGTACGGCGCGATCATGTCGTGGGAGGCGCTGAAGGCGGCCGGCAAGACGGGCAACAACTTCCTCGTGATGGGACCGTGGCGGCACAGCCAGATTAACCGCGAGGGGCGTTCGCTGGGGCCGTTCCAATGGAATGGCGATACCGCGGCGCAGTTTCGCGAACAGATGGTGCTGCCGCTGTTCAACCAGTATCTGAAGGATGGGCCTGCCGCCAATCTGCCGCAGGCCGCGATCTACAATACCGGCGACAATCATTGGGACCGGTTCGCCACCTGGCCGCTGGCATGCGAGAAGGGGTGCGCGGCGCCGCTCACCCCGCTCTATCTGGGCGGGGAGGGTAGCCTCGGTTTCGAAAAGCCGGGGGCGTCGTCCACCTCCTATGTCTCCGATCCGACGAAGCCGGTGCCGCATCTGCCGCGACCGGTGAATTTCGATGATGGTCGCTGGGGCGACTGGCTGGTCAGCGACCAGCGCGGGGTGGACGGGCGGCCCGATGTGCTGACCTATACCACGCCGGTGCTGACGCAGGCGGTGCGCGTGTCCGGCGCCCCGATCGCCGATCTGTTCGCGCGCACCACCGGCACCGATGGCGATTTCGTGGTCAAGGTGATCGACGTGCTGCCCGAGGAGAATGCGTCGCAACCGTCGATGGGGGGGTATCAGCTCGCCGTCTCGCAGGACATCTTCCGCGGCCGCTACCGCGACAGCTTCGCGCGACCCTCCGCAATCCCGGCCAACAAGGTGCAGGAATATCGCTTCCGCCTGCCGACGGTGAACCATGTCTTCCGCCCCGGCCACCGCATCATGGTGCAGGTGCAATCGTCGCAATTCCCCCTCTATGATCGCAATCCGCAAACGTTCGTGCCCAATATCTTCCTGGCAAAGAAAGAGGATTACCGGGCGGCGACGGTGACGATCGAACAGGGCGGGGCCAAACCCAGCCGGGTGTGGTTGCCGGTCGTGCCCGTGGACCAGTCCGCCGCCATGGCGCGCTGAAGCCGCTTGCGGCGGCCGGGCATTCGCTTACCTTGAACGGTCAGGCAGGCGGAGTCGCGACATGGCATTGGCGTTGACCACCAGGGATCCGTTCTCGATCATCACATTGCCCGGCGGCGGTGAGGCGGGCGCGCCCGCCTGGGACCGGCTGCTCGCCTGGCCGGTCCGGGGCGATGCCGAACTGCCCTTCACCGCCACCAGCGCGGCGCAGCGCAATCTGTGGGCCGCGCGGCTGGACGAGGCGGTGGCGCAGGCGGACCGCGCGGTCCTGCTCGTCGCGCAAGGGGCAAGCTGTGCCGCCGCTGCCTGGTGGGCCCGGCTTTCGCCCAGTCAATATGTCGACCGGGTGGCGGGTGCCTTTCTGTTCATGCCCGACGGCGCGGACGGTCGCGACACGCTGTTCGCCTCTCCCGCCGCGCCCTTGCCCTTTCCCTCGGTGGTGGTGACCGAGCGGGAGGGGGAGGACGCGATGGCCTCCTTCGCGCGCTCCTGCGGCAGCCGCCTGCTCGCCGTGCCCCATGCGGCCGAGCCTCGCCAGCCCACCATGTGGCGCCACGCGCAGCGCATGATCGAGCGGGTCGCGGCGGGCATCGTCGAATATGACATGCGCGTCATCCACGCCTTTGCGCCGCCGGAGCGCTGATCCGTTCAGGCGGCATATCACCGCGTCCGTCTAGATCGCCCGTGTGAGAAGACGAAGCTGGGTGGCAGCGTTGCTGCTGATGATGATCGGGGCGGGTGCGGTCGCGCAACAGGCGCCGGAGGCCGCACTCGCGCAGGACGCCGCCGAATATGCCACCGCGCACGGCGTATCCCTCGACATCGCGGTCCAGCGCCTCGCCGCGCAGGAGGAGAGCGTCGCCGCCACCGAGGCGATCCGCGCCCGCTTCGCCGACCGGCTGGCCGGCATCGCGATCGAGCATGAACCCGTCTGGCGCATCGTCGTCCTCCTGACCGGCACCGATCCGGTCGCCGACGAAACCGTGCGCGCCGGCGGCCTGTCCGTCCCCATTCATTACCGGACCGGCGCCGCCGCGACCCGCGCGCAACTGGTCACCGCGATCGCCCTTTACCAGACGCAGATCCGCAACATGCTGTCCCGCCCCCCGGCCATGGGCGTCGACCCGCGCACCGGCGAGCTGGTGGTGATGGTGGGCGAGGGGGATGCCGGTTTCTACGCCCCCGGCGAGCTGCGCGCGCGCCTGGCGGCGCTGACCGGCGTGCCCGTCCGCATCGCCCGCCTCGACGATGTCGCCGCGAACCTGTCGGCGGAGGGCGGCGCCCGCCTCGTCGGCGTCGATCCCGCAGACGGCCGTCGCTACGCCTGCACCACCGGCTTCGTCGTCACCGACGGCGCGCGCAGCGGGGTGGTCACCGCCGCCCACTGCCCCGATGCGCTGTCCTATGTCGAGCCGGACCGCAGCGAAACGCCGCTGGAATTTGCCGGCCAATGGGGCTGGGGCTATCAGGACGTACAGGTCCATGTCAGCGCGCAGCCGCTCGCCGCCCGCTTCTTCTCGGACACCGCCAAGACGCTGACCCGCACCGTGACCGCGTCCCGCTCCCGGGACGCCACCCGCGCCGGCGACACCGTCTGCCACCGCGGCGAACGCACCGGCTATAGCTGCGCCACGGTCGAACTCGTCGACTTCGCCCCTGCCGGCGACCTGTGCGGCGGCGGCTGCACCCCCACCTGGGTCGCCGTGCGCGGCCCCACCTGCCGCAGCGGCGACAGCGGCGGCCCGGTCTTCCTCGGCACCACCGCCTTCGGCATCGTCAAGGGCGGCAGCTACCGCGGTGACGGCACCTGCACCCTCTATTACTATATGGCGCTCGACTATCTGCCCCCCGGCTGGTCGCTGCTGCGCGCGCCGGCGGATGGTTCCCGCACCCTTGCGGATAGCATGGGCGTAGCCATTCCGGCCGAATTGCCCCGACCCCTGCCACCGGGCACACCATAAGCCATCGACCTGCCGCGGTACGCCGCGACGGGTTCGGGCGACGATCCGCCCCCCGGCAGCGCCCGCTCGGGCGCGCGGGAGAGAGGAGGGACGTCGCCTGCGGAGGAGGTGGTGGCGATGGCGACGATTGTGCAGCCGGCCGGGCATGCGCGGGACCGGCATGTGCCGGGATACGCCCTCCTGTCCCCCGCTACCGACGGCGCGGCCATCGGGCCCGCGCAGGACGAAGACGGCCTGGCCCCGGTCGCCGCGGTCATGCGCGAGATGGCCACGGCCATCGCCGCGGACGGGGTGCTGGTCGCATGGCATGATCGCGACCGCGCGCCGGTGCTGCTGTTCGCAGGCGGCGCCTGTGCCGAGGAGCGTCACACCCGTGACGAGATAACCGACCGCGCCCTGCGCGCCGCCACCGGGATCGATCCCGCCATGCCCGGCCAGTGGCGCGCGCTGGAGGACGCCTCCACCGGCGGTCTGCTCACCACCAGCATCGCCGCGCACGGCGGCACCGTCACCATCACCTCGCTGTTCCGCCGCATCGGCATCGCCGCGCGCAGCCCGGCGCGCGACGCCGCCACCCGCTGGCTGCCCATCGTACAGGCGGTGTCGCGTCTATGGGCCGGGCGGCTGCGGGCGCTCACCCGGTTGCGCGGCCTGACGGCGGCGGTCAACACCAGCGATGTCGGCATCCTGCTGGTCGATCGCGATGGCCAATGCGTGTTCGCCAACGCCACCGCGGAGGCGATGATCGCCGCCGGAGACGGCCTGCGTCGCAACGGCGGCCTGGTTGCCGGACGGCGGCTGGCGGATACCCTGCGCCTGCAGGCCGCGATCGAGCATGTGCTGGGGGCCGGCGAACCCGCGGGGCCCGGCGATGCCCCGGTCGTTGCGCTCACCCGTGAAGGCCGTCGCCCGCTGCTCGCCGCGATCATGTCGGGTGAGACCGGTCCGGCCGGCCAGGGCGGCGAAAGCGCGGTGATCTACGTCTTCGATCCCGAACAGGATCTGCGCCGCGTCGTCGAGCCCGCCTGCAAGCTGTACGGCCTGTCGCCGGTGGAGGCGCGGCTGACCTGTCTGCTGGCCGACGGCCTCAGCCTGAACGCGGCGGCCGCGGCGATGCATGTCCGCGAACAGACCGCACGCTCCTATCTGAAACAGATTTTTCTGAAGACGGATACCAACCGACAGGCCGAACTGGTCTGGCTGATGCTCAAAAGCGCGGTGCGCACCGCGCCCGGGTGCCGCACCCATTATGTGTGACCTGCCGAGCGCTCCCCCCGAATGGGGGCTGTCGCGCCCCCCGGTCGGGGGTGGGGAAACACCGCAAGCCGGGGGCGAACAACATGAACAACAGGTGAATATCTGGGTCAGCGCCGAATGTCGGCGCCACTTCGCATGTGATCCGCCGCGAAACAGGGGGGACGGATGCGATGTGAATCTCGTCAGAGAGGAATGCAGATCATGAAGATCCATCTCTTCCGTTCGTGCTCCGCGGTGGCGCTGCTCGTCGGCGCGGCGGCAGTCGCCGATGCACAGACCACCGAACCTACGACCCAGAACGACGCACAGGCCGGTCGCAACGTGGCGCAGGACGGTTCTTCTTCCTCGTCCTACGATTACAACCTCAACGATCAATCGACGGCGGAAGCCACGCAGACGATCTCGGATTCCGGCAACGACAGTTCCGACAATTCGACCAGCGTTGCGGACTCGGGCAACGATAACTCGCAGACAAACAATTCCACGAACGTGGCCGACAGCGGCAACAACAGCTCGCAAACCGACAACTCGACCAATGTCGCGGACTCGGGCAACGTCGCGGACTCGGGCAACGACAACTCGACCACCGATGCCTCGACCAACGTCGCCGACAGCGGCAATGCCGATAATTCGGTCTCGATCGCCGACAGCGGCAATGCCGACAATTCGACGAACGTCGCGGACAGCGGCAACGACAGTTCCACGACCGACAACTCGGTCTCGATCGCCGATAGCGGCAACGCCGATAATTCGACGAACGTCGCGGACAGTGGCAACGACAGTTCCACGACCGACAATTCCGTGTCGATTGCCGATAGCGGCAACGACAATTCGACGACGGATGCATCGACCAACGTCGCGGACAGTGGCAACGACAGTTCCACCACCGACAACTCGGTTTCGATCGCGGACAGCGGCAACGACAATTCGACCACGGACGCGTCCACCAACGTCGCCGACAGCGGCAACACCGACAATTCGGTGTCGATCGCCGACAGCGGCAACGACAATTCGACCACCGATGCGTCGACCAACGTCGCCGACAGCGGCAACGACAGTTCGGACAACTCCACCAACATTGCCGACTCGGGCAACGACAACTCGACCACCGACAACTCGGTCGCCATCGCCGATAGCGGCAACAGCGACAGCTCGGACAACAGCTCGGTATCGGGCGGTCGTTTCGCGGCGAACAATGGCAGCACGGTGACCGACAACAGCGACAACAGCGACAATTCGGTCGCCATCGCGGACTCGGGCAATGACAGCTCGGACAACTCGACCAATATCGCGGATTCGGGCAACGACAGCTCGGATAATTCGACCAACATCGCCGACTCCGGCAATGACAATTCGCAGACCGACAACTCGACCAACGTCGCCGATAGCGGCAACGACAATTCGACCACCGACAATTCGGTCGCCATCGCCGACAGCGGCAATGACAATTCGAACAACTCCGACAACTCGACCACCGACAATTCCGTCGACATCGCCGATAGCGGCAACGACAACTCGCAGACGGACAATTCGGACAACTCCACCAACGACAATTCGGTGATGATCGCCGACAGCGGCAACGACAATTCGACCAATTCGCTGGACTATTCGACCCGTACGGGGACGGCCTCGTCCTCGAACGTGTTCGGCGACGGCGCGCTGGTCGCCAGCTCCACGCTGTCCAGCTACGTCACCGGCGTCAGCGTCACCTTCGGTGGCTATGATGGCGATACGCCCGCGGTGGACAACAGCATCAGCAATGACGGCAGTGCCTTCCAGAACTTCGCCGGCATGCAGGCGCTGAACCAGAATACCGGGGTCGCGGCATCGCAGAACGCCAATGTCAGTGTGGCGGTCTCCACCGGCGACGTCGCCTTCTAAGGCGGGGGCGTCACGAAGCGGCGGCAGTTCCCCTGCCGCCGCTTCTTCCTTTCTCGCCTGGGGAGATTTCGATGACCATCCTGCCCATGACCACCGCCGCCCTGATCCTGTGCATCGCTGCTCCGGCGCCGCTTGCCGCTCAGGTACTGGATCGGGGTGAGGCGCAACCGGTGACGCTGCCGGCAAGCGACATGCTGTTCGGCACATCCGCGCTGGACGAGGATGTGCTGGCGGCGATCGCGGGGCGACAGGATACGCGCCAGGCGGCGCTGGCCGATCAGGCGGCGGGGGTTGCGAACAACAGTGTCGGCGATCACGTTCGCACCGGCGACGCCAGCGTTGCGGACAACGCGTTTCAGAACCTGTCCGGCCTGTCGATCGTGAACATCAACACCGGCAACAACGTCGCGATCAATGCGGCGATGAACGTCAATATCGCCATCGCACCGGCTCCATGACAGGGCGGGGGGGCATCGGGGGCGTGGCGGTCGCGACGGGAATGGCGCTGCCGCTGCTGCTGGGCGCGTGCGGGGGGACGGTGTCCGACCGCGCGCGCTTTGTTACGTCCGGGACGCCCGTCGGCGATTTTTCGGTGCCCGTCCGCTCGGTGGCCGATCAGCGTTTCGCCGGCATCGTCCGCCAGAAATTCGATTTCAGTTGCGGGTCGGCGGCGCTCGCGACGCTGCTTCGCTACCATTACGACCTCGACGTGCGCGAGGAGGTGGCCTTTCGCGGCATGTGGGCGCGCGGCGACCGTGCGCAGATCCGGCGCCTCGGCTTTTCGCTGCTCGACATGAAGCGGTGGCTCGCCAGTCGCGGGCTGGCGGCGGATGGCTACAAGGTGCCGCTCGACCGGGTGGCGGATACCGGCATACCCGGCATCGCACTGATCGCGGTCCGCAACTACCGCCATTTCGTGGTGGTGAAGGGTGTCCGGGGGGACGAGGTGCTGCTCGGCGATCCGTCATCGGGGATCACCGTCATGCCGCGGGCCGCGTTCCAGGCGGCGTGGAACGGCATCTATTTCGTGCTCGCCGCCGACCAGCAACTGGCACGCAACCGCTTCAACCGGGCGTCGCAATGGTCGGCCTATGCGCGGGCGCCGCTGGGCGCGCGCTTTGCCGAGCCGGTCAGCCAGCAGGCGCTGTCGATCACCGCGCCATTTTACGGAGACATATCATGATGGGGGCAGTCGTGATGATGCTGATCGCGCAAGGGGCGCCGTTCGCGGCGGCGCCGGTGGCCGATACGGAACTGGCCGAGCAACGCGGCGGCTTCCGCCTGCCCAGCGGCATCGATGTCGCGCTGACCGTGCAGACGCAGACGGCGATCAACGGCGCGGTCGTGCTGCGCACCGTCTTCCGGACCGAGGATGCCGGCCCGTCCTTTGCCGTCTACACTCCGCGTCCCGGCGAAACCGTGGCGGCGCGCGGCGATGGCGGGCAGGGGGGTGCGCCCGCGACCACGCCGGTCATCAGCTATGATCGCGCCACCGGCATCCATGTCACGCGCGGCGCGGCGGTGCCCGGCGTCACCATCACCGGCGGTGCCGCCTCGGCGCAGTCGCTTGCGGCCGGGCTCCAGCGCGTGGGCGATGCAAGCGCCGCCACCGATGCCGGCTGGCTGCGTCAGGCGACCGCCGGTGCCACGCGCACCGCGACGCTGGAGGGGCAGGATCTCAGCATCACCCATTTCGCCGGGGCCGGGTTCGGCTCGCTCATCCTCAATACCGGCGACGACCGCGCGATCGATACGCAGACCAGCGTCAGCATCGCGCTGGCCAATGCCGGGCCGGACGTCCTTGGCTCCGCGATGTTCCGTGCGGCCAATGTGGGGATCGAGGCCGCCATGATGCGGGCCGCCAATTGATGCGGGGGGTACGCGCACTGCTGCTCGCCGGGGCGGGTTTGCCGCTGCTGCTCGCCGCGCCCGCCGATGCCGCCCAGCGTCAGCGCCGCCCGTCGCTCCAGGCGCAACTCGACCGGGCGATGACGCTGATCGAGGCGCAGCGCCAGCAGTTGCAGACCCAATCGGCGGAGATCGCCCGATTGCGCGAGCGGGTGGATGCGGGTGAGGCGGCGGCCACCGCGCCGCTTCCCCCGATCGGCCCGGTGCGTCCGCCCGCGGTGGTTGCCGCGCAGGCGGCCGCGCCCGGTGCGCCCGGCGATCCCGCCGGCGTGCTGCAACCGCCGCTCGCGCCGCTCGAGCGCGTCGGCCAGGCGCCGGAGGACGAGGATCGGCCGATCGAGCTGGCCGTGCTCGATGCGCAGGGCAGCGTCGTCACGCGAAAGGGTCAGCTTACCGGCGAATTGCAGTTCGACTATGCGCGCGCCGATCGCAACCGCGCGATCTTTCGCGGCATCGAACTGGTGGAGGCGGTGCTGGTCGGCGTCTTCGACATCAACGAAAGCCGACAGGACGTGCTGACCGCCTCCGCCGCGCTTCGTTACGGCCTGACCGATCGGCTGGAACTCGGCATGCGGGTCCCGTTCGTCTACCGCTCCGATGCATCGGTCGTCGCGCCCATTGCGGGCAGTACGCCCAACGACTCCGCTGCGACGCTGGACAGCTCGGTTTCGGGTCGCGGCATCGGTGATATCGAACTTTCCGCGCGCTATCAGTTGATCGATGGGCGGGCGGGATTACCCTTTGTTATCGCGAACTTGCAGGGCGTTATCCCCACCGGCTCCGACCCCTTCGCCATCCCCCGCGACGAACTCGGCCGCCCCACCCGAGCCAGCACCGGCGCCGGCTTCTGGGGCCTCACCCCCGGCCTCACCGCCATCCTCCCCACCGACCCCCCCGTCCTCTTCACCACCCTCGCCTACACCTTCAACCTCGGCAAGAACGTCGACACCCGCATCCCCCCCGTCATCATCGACTATGTCGACCCCGGTGACGCCCTCTCCGCCAACGCCGGCATCGGCATCGCCTTCAACCAGCGCACCACCATGAACTTCGGCTACGCCCACAGCTGGGCCTTCGGCACCAAGACGCTCACCAGCCTGATCGAGCCGACAGCCGCCTGGCCCGGACAGCGCATGACCCGCTCCCGCGACCTGCAGATCGGACGCCTGCTCTTCGGCGTAACCTACCGCGTAACCGATCGCGCCAGCGTCAACTGGTCCGTCGAGGTCGGCGCGACGGACGACGCGACCGACCTACGTACGGTTTTACGCATTCCGACGGTTCTGCTCAGAGGTAGTTGATCGAGATATTGCGTGATTATTCATGAAGATAAGCTGGACCCAAGTTCTGCATCGACGCGTTTCGCGGGGCAAAGAGATGGAGGATTTATGGGTGTTCGGGTTTATGGAGGGGCCGAGACAGAGGACAAGCAGGGCACGCCCGACGGCGGTATGCGCGGCGAAGGTTCCGGCGACGTCGAGAACGGCTTCCGGCATCAAATCGCAGTGGAAAATGGCCGGGTTGTCGAGGTGGAAGAAGCCTCTGGCGTTGTCTTTGCCGAAACCAAGGGGATGGTGGCGACGCCCGTTAAAAAATCGCGCGGCACTGCGTCCTCGGGGTGGCAAGCGCCTGTCGTAATTGGCCTTTCTTTCCTGGCTGGGTTCCTGCTCGGGCGGGGGCGGGTGGTGCGGCGGGGTGTGCCGGTGGCGTTCGTGGTGGAGGAGGGACCGGCCGAGAGCGTGGTTCAGGTACGGGGCGCCGGACAGGACCGGATACGTGATGCACAAGGGGATTGGGACCGCGTCGATCAAGGGTCCGACGAAAGCTTTCCCGCGAGCGATCCGCCAGCCTATTGAGCGGGTGTTTGGTGGAGCGTTGCGGAGATTGCGGGAGCGTCGGACAGGTGTAGCAGAGGGGTGGGGACGCTCAGGCTGGTACCGGTAAAGCCCTCCGGTACGGTCAGGGCGCCGGCCGAGTGGATCAGGAACAGGCGGGCCCCAGTGATCGCGCAGCCATCTGGCGAGCAGGCGGCGCGGGTGATGTCGGGCAGGCGCACCAGGGTGGCAAGGGGTTGCCACGGGCTGGGTGTTCCGGCCTGTATCACGCGGTAGCGCAGCGGGCCGTAGATGGAGGGTCCGAATACACGCGCCGGCGCCAGGGTGGCGACCAAGGTGCGCGCATTTTGCAGCATGATATCCGTACCCGGTACCAGCGTGGTCACTGCGGTGCCATCGGCGTTGGCGACCTCGATCGTTTCACGCCCATCGAAATGGTCGGCGCGCAACGAGAAGGTGAGCGTGGCGTCGTGGGGAAGAGCGGTTTCATCCGCCAGGGTCAGCAGCGAGGGCGGACGCGCCACGGTGCGTGCGATCACCTCGGGCCGGAGACGCGGTGCGGCGATGGTGGCGGTGGTGGCGAGAACCCGGCCATCCTTCAACGTCACCTTGGCAGGTGCGGTCTGGCCTTGTGTCAGGGAGACAGGTGCCGGCGTCGCCAAAATAAGATGATCGCGACCGTCGCGGCGGGTGAGCGCGCCGGGGGTGAAGGCGAGATCGCCGACCGTGACACGCGCAACCGCGTCCAGGCGGGCGCCGGTAAGCTCGCCCTCCATGTCGCCGGGACGCAGCGTGAGCGCGTCGATCGCACTCGCCTCGTTGAACAGGGTCAGCGGCAGGGTGGCGGGTGTCGCCTGCCCGGTGGTGGCGATCAGCAGCGTCGCGGTGCCGGGGCGGGCCTTTTCGAGCGGGAGCTTGATCGTCAGGTCGCCCGCAGCGTTCGCGGACCAGGTGACGGGTTCGATGCGGCCCGAGGGATGGCGAAGCGAGACGCCCTCCACACAGGTGGCGGCACCCCCGGCCAGCGTTACGGCGTCCACGCGGCCCACCACCGCGGAGCCGCCACCGGGGGACCAACTCCAGCCAGTGGGTGTCTGAAGCCGGAAGGCGGGACCGTCAAAGGCGGTAAACCCCCAGCGGCCGTGCAGGACGCCCTGTGCCGTGGGCGGCAGGGTGGCGAGATCGAGACCGGCGGTGTCGATACGGTAGCCGCCGGCCTCCGCATCGGCGCGGGCCGGCAGGTCGATGGTCGTGCCGTCGCGCCGTTTCAGCCGCAGCGCCATGTTGTGCGCGAACGGGGTGGCATAGACGAGGGGGGCGCCCTCCACCGGCAGCGTCAGCCCGGGGGCGGCGATACATAGCGGGTCGGGACGCGCGGCGCGCAGGGGCGGGATTTGCGGCGCATCGACCATGGGCAGCGCGGTGACGAGAACCGAATAAGGCGAATGGAAGGAGGGCGCGGCGTTCAGCAGCAGGCCGATCAGGTCATCGCGGATCAGGCCGAGCGCGGGAATATATTGATACTGCGCGGTCTGGAACGCGCCAAGGATGCGCACGACATCGCGGACCACCGCGATATAGGGGCTGTAATAGCCAAGACCGCCCTGCGGCGTCGCAGCGATCTGCATGGCGAGATCGGCCGGGGTGCCGGCCAACGCCTCGGTTATCGTCGCACTGTGGCCGTCGGACAGGACCAGCGAGTCGCGGTTCTGCGTCAGGCAGGCGGCCTGAAGATCGACCTGACGTTGCAGGCAGTCGGTGTTGAGCTTGATCGCGAGGCTGCGGGCGAGAAGCGGCGGAACCGCCTCGAACCGGGCGGGGTCGCCGGGATCGAAGCGGTGGATGGCGCCAAGGAAGCTATCGAGACGGGCGCGGTCGAGCGCGGCCTGATTGAGATCCTGCGCCGCGCGGACGAATGCACCGGGGCGGCCGCGTACGGCATCGACCAGCGTCTTGAAATCGCCACCGGTCTGGGGTGCCAGAAACAGGATGATCTGGCGTGCACCGGCCGGCACGGTGATGCTGAGCCCGTCCCGCCCCTTCTTCGTCCAGGTCTCTGCCTGAAAGAACCAGTCCTTTGGCGGCGGATTGGTGGCGCCGCGTAGAAAGGCGGCGACGAGCAGATAATGCGCGGACTGGTCAGCGGGGAGTTCCGCCTTGATCGACAGGCGATCGCCCGCCGAGAGGTTCGGCACCCGCGAGATGGGCAGCGTCTGCCCGGCATGGGTAACCTGAATACGCAGCGACGGGCCGGTGAGGTCGAACGGTGCGGTCTGCGCCGTCGCCGGAGCGGCGACGGCGCAGACCAGCGCGAAGAGGGCGGCAATCAGACACTTCATCAGGGCGGCACGTCCTTCCGGTTCCGGCGACATACCCCCTTATCATGCCGCCGGCCCCTTATTCCTTCGTAATTCGGGCCAAGCTGTGGCGGCGGCCGTAGGCGAAGTAGAAGACGAGGCCCAGCGCGTTCCACAGGACGAAGCGGGCGATGGTGGAGGCGGGGAGGCTGAAGAACAGATACAGGCAACCCAGGATCGCCAGCGTGCCGACCAGATAGGGCGCCGGGCAGCGGAACAGGCGCGGCATATCGGGCGCGCGGCGGCGCATGATCATGAGGCAGGCGCCGACCGCGATAAAGGCGATCAGCGTGCCGGCATTGGCCAGTTCGGCAATCTCGTCCAGCCGGAAGAAGCCGGCGACGGCGGCGATGGCGATGCCGGTGAGCAGCGTGATGGTGGTCGGCGCGCCGGTCCGCTTGCTGACGCGCGAGAGCGAGCGCGGGAGCAGGCCGTCGCGCGCCATGACGAAGAAGACGCGGCTTTGGCCGTACATCATGACGAGGATGACCGAGGGGAGCGCGACGATGGCGGCCAGCGCGATCAGGTAGGCGGCGGTGGGCTGGCCGAGCTGGCGGAGGACGAGAGCGAGCGGCTCGGGCGAATTTGCGAGCGTCGTGAACGGCGTAGCACCGATCGCGGCGACCGCGACCGCCATGTAGATCAGCGTGCACACCGCCATCGATCCGACGATGCCGATCGTCAGGTCGCGTCCGGGGTTCTTGGCCTCCTCTGCCGAGGTCGCGACCGCATCGAAGCCGTAAAAGGCAAAGAAGACGATCGCGGCGGCGGCCATCACGCCGCGCTTCTGCCCGTCGATTTCGGTCGCGGCGAAGCCATAGGGCATGAAGGGTTCGAGATTGTTGCCGTTGAAGGCGGGCAGCGCCATGGCGATGAAGATGGTCAGCGCGATGAGCTTGATGACCACCAGGATGATGTTCAGCGTGGCGCTTTCGCGGGTGCCGGCGATCAGCATGCCCATGACGCCGAGCGCGACGAGCACCGCCGGCAGGTTGACGACGCCGCCGGCATGAGGCCCGGAGAGAAGGGCAGGCGGCAGATGGATGCCCGCCGACTGTATCCAGCCGACCAGATAGCCCGACCAGCCAACGGCGACCGTCGAGCAGGCGAGCGAATATTCGAGGATCAGGCTCCACCCGACGACCCAGGCGACGACCTCGCCCATCGCGGTGTAGCTGAAGGTATAGGCACTGCCCGCGGCGGGGATCAGCGTCGCCATTTCGGCATAGGCGAGCGCGGCGCAGGCGCAGACCGCACCGGCGATCGCGAAGGCGAGGATGACGGCGGGCCCGGCGCGCTCCGCCCCGACACCGGTCAGCGTATAGATGCCGGTGCCGACGATCGCCCCCACCCCGAGCGCGATCAGATGCGGCCAGCTAAGCGTCTTGGCCAGTTGGTGGCCGGCCATGCCGGCGCCCCCCTCCATAGCCTTGCGCGGTCCAAACACCCCCATGATATCCCCTTTGTTTTTATGTCATTGTCAGTCGGTGGCGAGTTGCGCCCGCAGATCGGTGAGCGTGCCGTTCAGGTGACCGGTCAGAAGGTGCGCGGTGCGATCCGCGTCCCGCGCCAGCCAGGCCTCCAGGATGTCGTGATGTTCGCGGTGGGCACGGTCGTCGCGGCCGGCGGGTTCGAGATGGGTGATGACGTAGCGTTCGGCCAGCACCTGAAGGCGCTCGACCAGCTGCATCGTAAGGGGACGCCCGAGCGGGGCGACGAGCGCGATATGGAAGGCGCGGTTGCAGACGGCGACGTCGTGCAGCGCCTCGTGCGCGGCGATGTCGAGATCGGCAAAGGCCTCACGCGCGGCCTGCTGGTCATCCTCCGTGGCGAGCAGGCAGGCGCGCGCGGCGGCCTCCGGCTCCAGCGCGAGGCGCAGTTCGTAGATTTCCTCGGCCTCGGTCGCGCTCATCGGGCGGACGAAGAAGCCGCGATTGGCCTGGCTGGTCAGCAGCCCTTCCTGTTCGAGCCGCGCGAGCGCCTCGCGCAAGGGTATCTTGCTGACGCCCAGTTCGGTGGCGAGGGCGTCCTGACGGATTGGCGTATCCCGGGGCAGAACGCCGCTGATGATCCGTTCACGGACGATCGCGAAAATCTGTTCGGACAAGGTGCGGACGATGAGGCTCATGCGGCTCCTGCACGCGCGTGAAAGGGGCGATGGTCCGAACGATCGGCCATCTACGGTATACTATTCAGAAAAGCGGCGGGATTACAATCGCGATCACGCAGCCAGCGCGCGCCACTGTTCCGCCTTGGCAAGGGCCGGTGCGTCGTCGACGTCGATCCAGGCCAAGTCGCTGCAATCAGCGACGAATGCGCGGTCTTCACCGGCGAGCAGGCGAACCCCGTCGGTCAGCGAGGGATGGCCCAGGCTGCCGAGTGCGGCGAACAGGGCAGGACCGATCGCAAAGACGCCGGTGTCATAGGCATCGTGCGGTTCCAGCCCCTTGCCGATCGCGACGATGCGGTCCCCTTGCGTCGCCACGGCGGTGACGTCGAGCGGGTCGACCCAGTCATGGCCCAGGCGGCGGTCGATGCCCAGCGTCAGCCCCCCTTGCGCGCCGATGGCGGCAAGGCGGCGGTAGAGCGCGGGATCGACGAGATGGTCGCACATGGCGAGCAGCGCCTCCTCGCCGCGCAGCAGCGGGGCGGCGGCAAGCGCGGAGACGCCGTTGGGCTCGCGATGGTCGCTATGCACCGTTTCCACGCGCAGCGGCTGCGACCGGGCGGCGAGGTGCCTCTCGATCGTGTCGCCGCCATAGCCCAGCACCACGATCGCCCGCGTCAGCCCCGCCGCCGCCAGCCCGGACAGGGCATGGTCGATCAGCGGCAGGCCGGCGACGGGACAGAGCGGCTTGAACGGGGCGGCCGGCCGAAGCCGGCTGCCTTCGCCGGCCGCCAGGATGATCGCGGTGCGGATCATCGCGTTCAGGCGGCTGCGATGAACGCTTCGACTTCCTGCTTGGCCAGGTCGTCGGTGATCTGCTTGCGGGGATGCTTGCAGAAATAGGCCGATGCGGGGTCGACCACGCCGGCAAGGCCGCGATCCTTGGCGATCTTGGCACAGCGGATCATGTCGATCGCGACGCCCGCCGAGTTGGGCGAGTCCTCGACCGAGAGGCGCAGTTCCAGGTTCATCGGCACGCCGCCGAAAAGCTGGCCTTCCATGCGCAGGAAGCAGACCTTGTTGTCGTTCTGCCACGGCACGTAGTCGGACGGGCCGATATGGACGTTGTCGTCGTCCAGCCGCTCGGCGGCGACCGACTGTACCGCCTCGGTCTTGGAAATCTTCTTGGATTCCAGACGGCGGTGGTTCGACATGTTGAGGAAGTCGGTGTTGCCGCCGGTGTTGAGCTGGTAGGTGCGGTCCAGCTTCACGCCGCGCTTGGCGAACAGGTCGGTCAGCACGCGGTGGACGATGGTGGCGCCGAGCTGCGCCTTGATGTCGTCGCCGATGATCGGCACGCCGGCGTCCTCGAAACGCTTGGCCCAGACGGGGTTGGACGCGATGAAGACGGGGATGTTGTTGACAAAGGCGACGCCGGCCTCAAGCGCGCATTCGGCGTAGAATTCGGTGGCCTGCTGGCTGCCCACCGGCAGATAGTTCATCAGCACGTCGGCGCCGGATGCCTTCAGGTCGGCGATCACGTCTTCCTTGCTGGGCTGCGTGTCGTTGGCGACGACGAAGGTACGCTCTTCCTTGTAATCGGCCATGTGGTCGGCGACGCCGTCCAGCACCGCGCCCATCTTCACGATCGTACCGGTGGCGGGCACATTGGCGGCGAACACGGCGGTGCAGTTGGGCTTGGCGAAGATCGCCTCGGCCACGTCCTTGCCGACCTTGCGCGCATCGACGTCCCACGCCGCGACGACCTTGATGTCGCTGGGACGATAGCCGCCGACCTCATAATGCATGAGGCCGATCATGTCGTTGGCGCCTTCGCGATAATGCTCCAGCCCCTGCACCAGCGAGCTCGCGCAGTTGCCGATGCCGACGACGGCGATCCGGATGCTGTTCATGACTGTTTCTGTTCCTTTACGATAAACGAAGAGGCCGGTCGGCCGGCGGTGGCGCCCTGGGCGGCCAGCGCATGCTCGACCCGGCGATGCCAGGCGATACCGATCACGGCGACGGCCGTGAGGGGCACGATTTCGAACCACCAGAAGAGCCGCGGATCGGCGGCCAGCGTCGCGACAAAGATCGCGGCGACACGGACATTGGCGGTGAGAAGGGATAACAGCCGCATCGGCGGCACCGCGCGTGCACCGTAGGTCCGGCCGAGCGCGGCAGGATCGGTGGCGGCGGCCAGCGTTCGTTCGAACGGCATGGCGATGCGGTCGAGGCTGCCTGCGACATGGTCGTAGAGGCGGACAAGCGCCCCGCCGGTGGGCCGGGGCGGCGCGGCGAGGCCGACCCCGCGGGCACGACGATGGAAGCGGGCGCGCTCACCCTCATAAAGGCTGGACTGCACCGCATGCGCCACCCCGGCGGCGATGGCGAGGACCCAGGCCTCCGCCGTGCCCATCGACGCGGCGAGCGCGACATAGAGAAGGGTAAAGACGCCGTGGTCGCACAGCCCGTCCAGAAAACGGCCAAAGGCGCTGGAGGTCCGCGTGGCGCGCGCGACCATGCCGTCCAGCCCGTCCGCGATCAGCCAGCCGACCGACAGCAACAGGCCAAGCACGGCAAAGGCCGGCCGTTCATATTGCGCATAGGCCAGCGCCGCGGCGGTGCCCAGGCACAGGCCGGCGACCGACACGCTGTTCGCCGACACGCCCGCCCGCAGCGCGAACGGCAGCAGCCGCCGCCCCGCGGGGTGGATTATCCAAAGATTCGATGGGTCCTCGATCCGGCGATCGCGCGATCCATCCGGTGGAGGCACTGTCATAGGCCGGTCATAATGCGCTTGCGAGGCCGATTTGGCAATATTGCGCGCGCGGCGTCACGGCATGTTTGCGACGAGTTCCTGTAGCCACGGTTCGGCGACGCCGTCGGAGGGGGCCCGCCAGTCGCCGCGGGGGGAGAGTGCGCCGCCGGCGGAGACCTTGGGGCCGTTGGGAAGGGCGGAGCGTTTGAACTGGCTAGTGCGGAAGAAGCGGACGAGGAAGCGTTCCAGCCAGTGGCGGATGGTGGCGAGGTCGTAGGCCACGCGGGCGTCGGCGGGGAAGTCGGCCGGCCAGCGTCCCGCCTCCACATCGCGCCAGGCGTGCCAGGCCAGAAACGCGATCTTGGACGGCGCCAGACCGTGCCGGATGACGTAGTGCGCAAAGAAGTCGTTGAGCGCGTAGGGGCCGATCATCGACTCGGTGGATTGCAACGCGCCGCTCTCGTCGGCCGGGACCAGTTCGGGCGAGATTTCCTGCGCCAGTATCTCGGTCAGCACCTGATCGGTTTCCGCATCATACTGGCCGGTGCGGATGCACCAGCGGATGAGGAACTGGATCAGCGTCTTGGGCACGCCGGCATTGACCGCATAATGGCTCATCTGGTCGCCCACGCCGTAGGTGCACCAACCGAGCGCCAGTTCGGACAGGTCGCCGGTGCCGAGCACGAGGCCGCCGCGCTGGTTGGCGAGGCGGAAGAGGTAGTCGGTACGCAGGCCCGCCTGCACGTTTTCGAACGTCACGTCATAGACCGGCTGCCCTTCGGCGAAGGGGTGGCTCATGTCGGCGAGCATCTGGCGCGCGGCGGGGCGGATGTCGATCTCGTCCGCCGTGATGCCGAGTGCGCGCATCAGGCTCCACGCCTTGGCCTTGGTACCCTCGCCGGTGGCGAAGCCCGGCATGGTGAAGCCGAGGATCGCGGAACGCGGCTTTTCGAGCCGGTCCATCGCCTTGGCCGCGACGATCAGCGCGTGCGTCGAGTCGAGCCCGCCGGACACGCCGATCACCAGCGTTTCGGCACGCGCGGCGGACAGGCGCTTGACCAGCGCCTCGACCTGGATGTTGAACGCCTCGTAACAGTCCGCGTCGCGCTTGTCGGGATCGTTGGGGACGAAGGGGAAGCGGCGGATGTCGCGCGCCAGACCCATGTCGGCGCAGTGTGGCCGATGGTCGAAGGCGATGCGGCGGAAACGGGTTTCCGGGTGCCCCGCCTCGCGCGCGGCATCGTTGAAGGTGCCGAAGCGCAGCCGTTCCTGCGCGATGCGCTCGACATCGATGTCGGCGGTGGTGAGGGTGGGGGCGTGGACGAAACGCTGCGACGAGGCGAGCATTTCGCCCAGTTCGTAGATCATGCCCTGACCGTCCCAGGCGAGGTCGGTAGTGCTCTCCCCGATGCCGGCGGCCGAATAGATATAGGCGCACACCGCGCGGGCCGATTGCGCCGCGGACAGGAGTGCGCGCTCGCGGGCCTTGCCGATGACGATGTTGGAGGCGGACAGGTTGGCGCAGATAAGCGCGCCGGCGAGCGCACCGGCGGTGGAGGGCGGGTTCGGCGCCCAGTAATCCTCGCAGATCTCGGCATGGACGACGAAGCCGGGCAGGTCGGTCGCGGCGAACAGCAGATCGGTGCCAAAGGGTATGTCCGCGCCGATATCGCCCAGATCGATGGTGAGGCCGGTCAGCCCGGCGCCGCTGGCGAACCAGCGCTTCTCGTAATATTCGCGGTAGTTGGGCAGGAAGGTCTTGGGCACGACGCCGAGGATACGCCCGCGGCTGATCGCGACGGCGCAGTTGTAGAGGCGGCCGTTGCGGGGCAACGCGGCGCCCATCAGGAGCAGCGGCGCCAGATCGGCGCTGCCTGCCGCGACATGCGCGAGGGCGGCGAGGGTCGCACGGTGCTGCGCGCTTTGCAGGTGGAGGTCGTCGATCGCGTAGGAGGTGAGGTTGAGTTCGGGATAGACGACCAGATCGACCCCTTGCGCATCGGCCTGGCGGGCGAGCAGCAGCGCGGCATCCGCATTGGCGAGCGGATCGCCGGCGGTGGCGACCGGCGTGGCGGCGGCGACGCGGACCATGCCGTGCCGGTGGATCGCATAGAAGGGATGGGCGGTCATGGTCGTATCATCCACGAATGGCACGCAAAACAGAGCGTTGGGCGCCGGGCGTTATGGTAGATGCGCACCGGGCGCCAGCAATAGCCTTTGCAACGGAAAAGGGCGTCCAAGTCGCCTTGAACGCCCCTCCAGTCCGATTTGCGCTTGGGAGCAACTCGGTCTGTCCGCCGAAATCAGATGCCGTTCGACAGGTTGGTGTCGGGATCGTTGGTGCGCATGTCCTCGGCGCGGTTCTCGCCCATCTCGCGCACCGCATCGGCACGGTTCTCGAGGCGATCTTCACCAGCCTCGGTGGTGGCGTTGTCCGCCGCCTCTTCGAGGTTGTCGGCCAGCGCCTCGGCATTCGCCTCGATATTCTCGGCGGCCTGCTCGCGCGGGGTGGAATTGCACGCGGCAAGCGAGACGAGGCCAGCGGCGACGCCGAGAACGATCATTTTCTTCATTATGGTTCACCCCATTTGTTTCACGACTGAAAGAGTCAGGGGGAGATAATCGTCGGCCAATTTCTTTGTTCCCGAACAGGCACGATCTCGCCCTACAGGGGGCATTACCGATGCAACATGGGGAGCGACGATGACGCGGCTGTACGGGATCAAGGCCTGTGACACGATGAAGAAGGCGCGGGCCTGGCTGGAGGAGGCAGGGGTCGCCTACGACTTTCACGACTACAAGGCGGCCGGGGCCGACGCGGCGCTGCTGCGGGACTGGGTCGAGCGGCTGGGATGGGACAAGGTGCTGAACCGCGCGGGTACGACGTTTCGTAAGCTGCCCGAGGAAGCGCGGCAGGATATGGATGCGGACAGGGCGGTGGCGCTGATGGTGGCGCAGCCATCGATGATCAAGCGGCCGATGCTGGTGCATGGCGAGGTGCTGGAGGCCGGGTTCAAGCCGGAGCGTTACGCGGCGATCTTCGGCTGACCGGGTGGAGGTCGCGGACGCGGCGCGCTAAACGGTGGCCATGTCCACGACCTATACCCTCGACACCGCGACGAGTCGCGCCACCCCGACGCCCGTGCCGATGAAGCGGATGACGGTGCCCGCGATCGTGCGGCGCAAGGGGGGCGAGCCGCTGGTGATGCTGACCGCCTATACCGCGCGCACCGCACAGTTGCTGGACCCGCATTGCGACATGCTGCTGGTCGGCGACAGCCTGGCGCAGGTGATCTACGGCCTGCCGTCGACGGTGCCGGTCACGCTGGAGATGATGGCGGCGCACGGGGCCGCGGTGGTGCGCGGCAGCTATCACGCGCTGGTCGTCATCGACATGCCGTTCGGCAGTTATGAGGCGAGCCCGGAACAGGCCTTTGCCAGTGCGGCGCGGCTGTTGAAGGAAACCGGCGCGGCGGCGGTGAAGCTGGAAGGGGGCGAGGCGATGGCGCCGACCGTCCGCTTCCTCGTCGAGCGCGGGATCCCGGTGATGGGGCATGTCGGCCTGACGCCGCAGGCGGTGAACGTGCTGGGGGGATATGGTGCACGCGGGCGGACGCCGGAGGAAGCCGCCAAGATCGTCGCGGATGCGCGCGCGGTGGCGGAAGCCGGTGCCTTTGCGATCGTGATCGAGGGCGTGGTGGAGCCGATCGCGGTGGCGATCACGCAAACGGTGGCGTGCCCGACGATCGGCATCGGTGCCTCGGCGCAGTGCGACGGGCAGGTGCTGGTGGTGGACGACATGCTGGGCATGTTCGAGCGCACCGCGCGCTTCGTGAAGCGTTACGACGATCTGGGCGGGCGTATCGCAGCGGCGGCAGAGGCCTATGCCGGCGAGGTGAAGGCGCGGGCCTTTCCCGGTTCGGAACAGCTCTACCCCGCTAGGGACTGAACGCGGCACCACCGCGCATAACGCCCGGAAGATCGACGCGCTTCCGTTTGGGCGCGGTCGCGGCTAAAGGTCGCGGCTTCATCGATCCGTTTCTTCTCTGGAGCCCGTCTTGGCCCTCACGCCCCAATCCCAAGAAGCCTTCATGCGCGAGGTGGACGACGAGCTGCGTCGCGACCAGATGACCAGCTTCTGGACGCGCTGGGGCCTGTGGGTGATCGGCGCGATCGTGATCGGGCTGGCCCTGTTCGGCGCCTATCTGTTCTGGCAGCATCGCCAGCGCGAGGCGGCCGGCGCCGAGGGCGAGCAGTTGCAGGCGGCCTATGATGCGCTGGCCGCGGCCGATGTGAAGGGCGCCAGTGCCAAGCTGGCACCGCTCGCCACCTCCGACCGCGACGGCTATCGCGTTCTGGCGCAGTTCACCCAGGCCGACATCCTGTTGCAGAAGGACGATCTGAAGGGTGCGGCGGCCAAGTTCGCCGCGGTGGCGGCCGATACGTCGCTGGCCCCGCCGTTCCGCGACCTGGCGCTGATCCGCCAGACCGCGGCGGAATATGACACGCTGAAGCCGCAGGTGGTGGTCGAGCGGCTGCGCGCCGTCGCGGTGCCCGGCAATCCCTATTTCGGGAGCGCTGGCGAGATGGTGGCGGTGGCGCATCTGCGCATGAACCGCCGCGATCAGGCGGGCCGCCTGTTCGGTCAGATTGCACAGGACAAGGACGTACCCGACACGCTGCGGCAACGTGCGGTTCAGATGGCCGGTGTATTGGGCGTGGACGCCGTTACCCGTAACGAGGACACCAAGACGCAATGACGAAGCAGTTCCGGACGCCCGTGATGCTGGCGGCGCTCATGGCCTTGAGCGCGTGCGGCATCTTCAAGGGCGCGCCGAAGAAGACGCCGACCGTGGGCAACCGCGTGCCGATCCTGGCGTCCGAATCCGGGGCCGAGGCCGATCAGACGATCGCCGACGTGCAGGTGACGCTGCCCGCGCCCGCACCCAACGACGCGTGGGCGCAGCCGGGTGGCAATGCGGCCAAGTCGATGGGCCAGCTGGCGCTCGGCGAGCAGCCGGCCCGGTTGTGGGAAGCGACGATCAACGGCGGATCGGTGCGCGAGCCGCTGGCCGCGGCGCCGGTGGTGGCGGACGGCAAGCTGTTCGTGGTGGACGTGGCCGCCGTGCTGCATGCCTTTGCCGCGGATACGGGTGCGCCCCTCTGGTCCGCCAAGCTGACCGAGGGCGATGCCAATCGTCCGGCGCGCTTCGGCGGCGGCGCCAGTTTCGACGATGGCCGGGTCTATGCGACGGACGGGCTGGGCGACGTGGTGGCGGTGAATGCCGCGGACGGCAGCATCCAGTGGCGGGCCAAGCCGGGCGGGCCGCTGCGCGGGGCACCGACGGTCGCCAACGGCGTCGTCTATGTGTTGTCGCAGGACAATCAGCTGTTCGCGATCAGCCAGGCTGACGGCAAGGTGCAATGGGCGCAGCAGGGCACGCTGGAAACGCAGGGCGTGTTCGGCGTCGCGGCGCCGGCGGCCAGCCAGGGCTCGGTGGTGGTCGGCTTCTCCAGCGGCGAGCTGAACGCCTATCGCTACGAGAATGGCCGCGTGCTGTGGCAGGACGCACTTTCGCGCACCACCATTTCGACCTCGGTGTCCAGCCTGTCGGATATCGACGCAGCGCCGGTGATCGATGAAGGCCGCGTCTATGCGGTCGGGCAGGGCGGGCGCATGGTGGCGCTGGAGCTGTCCACCGGCCAGCGGCTGTGGGAGCAGAACTTCGCCGGCATCGAGACGCCGTGGATCGCGGGCGAGTGGCTGTTCCTGGTGACCGACGATGCCCGTCTGGTGGCGCTGTCGCGCGCCAGCGGCAAGGTGCGCTGGATCTCGCAACTGCCGCGCTTCCGCAACGAGAAGAAGAAGTCGGGCGCGATCACCTGGTTCGGTCCGGTGCTGGCGGGCAACCGCCTGATCCTGACCAACAGCGAGGGCGAGATCGTCTACGCCAATCCCGGCGACGGTGCGGTGCAGACGACGATCGAGGCCAAGACGCAGTTCACCCTGCCGCCGATCGTCGCCAATTCGACGCTCTATACGCTGGACGTGAAGGGGCATATCGTCGCCTATCGGTGACGCCGGCCGATCCATTGTGTGACGAAGGCGAAGCGCGGGCGTGACGAAACGCTCGCGCTTCGCTAACGCGCTGGCATGGCTAAACTCCCCGTGGTCGCGATCGTCGGCCGCCCCAATGTCGGCAAGTCGACGCTGTTCAACCGCCTGGTCGGCAAGAAGCTGGCGCTGGTCGACGACCGCCCCGGCGTGACCCGCGACCGGCGCGAAGGCGACGCGCATCTGCTCGGCCTCGATTTCCGGATCATCGATACCGCCGGTTACGAGGACGAGGATCCCAACACGCTGCCCGGCCGGATGCGGCGCCAGACCGAGGCGGCGGTGGCGGATGCCGATGTCGCGCTGTTCGTGGTCGATGGGCGCGCCGGCGTGGTGCCGCTGGACGAGGAGATCGCCCGCTGGCTGCGCGGATCGAACACGCCGATCGTGCTGACGGTCAACAAGGCCGAGGGGCGCGCGGCGGAGCAGGGCGTGCTGGAGGCACTGGCGCTGGGTTTCGGCGATCCGGTGCAGTTGTCCGCCGAGCATGGCGAGGGCATCGGCGACCTGTTCGAAGCGTTGCTGCCCTATATCGACCGCGAGGAGGTGGACGAACCCGAGGAGGATGACGAAAGCCCCGACGCGATCCTGAAGCTGGCGATTGTCGGGCGGCCGAATGCGGGCAAGTCGACGCTGGTCAACCGCTTCCTGGGGCAGGATCGGCTGATCACCGGGCCGGAAGCCGGCATCACCCGCGATTCGATCGCGATCGACTGGACCTGGACCGATGGCAAGGGCGCCGAGCGTCAGGTGCGGCTGATCGATACGGCGGGCATGCGCAAGCGCGCCAAGGTGCAGGACAAGCTGGAAAAGCTGTCGGTCGCCGACGCGCTGCGCGCGGTGGACTTTGCCGAGGTGGTGGTGCTGCTGCTCGATGCGACGCTGGGGCTGGAGGCGCAGGACCTGCGCATCGCGGACCGGGTGCTGGAAGAGGGCCGGGCGCTGGTCATCGCGCTGAACAAATGGGACGTGGCCGAGGGGCCGTCTTCGCTGTTCAACGGCGTGAAAAAGGCGCTGGAGGACGGGCTCAGCCAGGTGAAGGGGGTGCCGCTGCTGACCGTGTCGGCGGCGACCGGCAAGGGATTGGACACGCTGCTCCAGGTGGCGTTCGAGACGCGGGCGGCCTGGTCGCGCCGCGTGGGCACGGGCGAGCTGAACCGCTGGTTCGAACGCGCGATCGAGGCAAACCCGCCGCCTGCCCCCGGCGGCAAGCGGATCAAGATGCGCTACGTCACCCAGGTGAAGACCCGGCCGCCGAGCTTTGTCATCTTCGGTACGCGTGTCGATCAGTTGCCCGCCAGCTATGAGCGGTATCTGGTCAATTCGATGCGGCGCGACCTGGATTTCGGCGCGGTGCCGATCCGCCTGACCCTGCGCGCGCCGAAAAATCCTTACGACAAGGACCGCTGACGCCGAAATACTTCGCGGCACAGGGAATTTCCCGGCTCGCCGTTACCGACTGTTTACCCGATGATGCGATCAGGGTGCCCGATCTGGGCGCTGGGGGCGCGCGAAAGGGGCTGTTGTGTCGTTCGAGGGTAGCACGTTGGTGGACTGGCACGCCTATCAACAGGCGCGCGGGGAGCTGGGTGAAGGCTTTGTCCGCATCCTGGGCTATTTCCGGGAGGACGGGTACAAGTCGGTATCCGCGATCGAGGGCGCGATGCGCGGCACCAGTGCGGCCGCGATGGTCATCCCGGCCCATACGCTGAAGGGTGAGGCCCGCCAGTTCGGGGCGGAGCCGCTGGCAACGCTGGCGGAGACGATTGAGGGGATCGCGCGCGACAGTGTCGAGCAGCAGGACACGCCGGACGAGGCGCTGGAGCATGTCGCGCGGCTGCGCCGGCTGTTCGAGGATACGTTGACGCTGCTGGAGCGCGAGGCGAGCCCGGTCGTGCCCCGCCGACCGGTCGCGGGTGGCGGGTTCGGGCGACGCGTCAGCCGCTGATCCGACGCATCGGCTGCCATTCCCCTCGCGCAGCGCTGCGCCAGAGCCATTCGAGCGGGCCGTGATGGAAGCGGTCGCACCAGGGTTTCGACCAGAGCAGCATCAGCCCCCAGACGGGCGGGGCGAGCAGATAAAGCTGGGCGCGTGACAATGCGCCGAACAGCGCACAGCCGTTGAAGACGGCGACCATCAACAGGCTGGTGCCAAGGTAGTTGGAAAAGGCGGTGCGGCCGATCGCGGCGATGCGGGTGGTAAGTGATCCGCCGGGGCGCAGGGCCAGCATCAGCAGAGCGGCATAGCCGACCAAGCCCAGCGTACGCAGCGGCTCCGCCAGAACCATGGCGTTCAGATAGACCCAGGGCATCGCAAAGCCGTGGCGCATGGTGACCATGCCCAGCAGGGCATAGGCGGGAAGCGCCACCCCGAGGCAAAGCGCGGCCCAGCGGCGATAGCGGGCGCGGGACCATGCACCGGTCAGAAAGCCGCTGCGATAGCCGGCCATACCGAGCAGCATGGCGCTGAGCGTTTCGGGGGCGAGGACCGGCAGCACGGTGAGCGGGTCGGCCGCGTGGTGCCAGCGCCACGCCACCGCATCGGCCCATGATCCGCGCATCGCGTCGATCTGGGCGAGCATGTCGGCACGCGGCGGGACGCCGAAGGCGATGGCGAAGCTGTTCCAGATGGCGACCGCGTGCGGGCTGTCCTGCGCCGCGCTGTCGAACAGGATGACGGCGCCGAGCGCGCTGGAAATGGTGGCATAGGTCAGAAGCAGTAGTGCGGTGGCGATCAGCCAGCGGACCGACAGCCCGGCAAACAGGAAGGCGATGCCGCCGACGAGCGCATAATGGGCGAGGATGTCGCCCAGCCAGATCAGGTAGAGGTGCGCGCAGCCGATCAGGAAGAGCGTCGTCATGCGCCGGTAATGCGTGGCGGCCGCGCTGTTCCCATGGCGCTCCGCTGCGTCGGTGACCAGCAGGATCGAGGCGCCGAACAGGAAGGAGAACAGGCCGCGCATCTTGCCTTCGATAAAGACGAAGGTGACGAACCAGGCGAAGAGGTCTGCGGGCGCGGTGCCGCCCCAGGCGAGCGGGGAAAAATACGCCGGCTCCGGCAGGCCGAAGGCGGGCAGATTGGCGACCAGAATGCCCATGACCGCGACGCCGCGGATCACATCCAGCGACAGTAATCGATTGGCGGTGGCAGCTTCGGGCATCGAGCGACCATGGCAGAGTGGCGCATGCAACTCTATGGCCGTCCAAGGCATTCGGTTGCCATGGGATTGTCTCCTCGCATGACCGGGCGCACCACCGCCCGCGCGCATCATTCACCGGCGGCGGCGGCGTTCCTGCACAAGGTCGGGCCGTTCTTTGCCGGGCACGAGGTGACGGGCGGGCCGCTGGCGGTGGCGACGCTGGTCGCGCTGATCTGCACCAACACCGCCTTTGCCGGCACGTTCGAGAATTTCTGGGACACCGATTTCACACTGGCCTTTGGCGGTAGCGGCGTGTCGCATTCGCTGGCCGAGTGGATCGACCATGCGCTGTTGCCGCTGTTCTTCGTCATCATCGGTGCGGATGTGAAGCGAGAGATCGTCGGCGGTGCGCTCTCGCGGTGGCGGACCGCGGCGTTTCCGCTGGCGGGCGCGATCGGCGGCATGGTCGTGCCCGTGCTGCTGTTCCTGGCCATTACCCATGGCCGGCCGGAGGCGGTGGGCTGGGGCACGGTGGTGACGATGGACACCGCGTTCGGGCTGGCGCTGATCGCGCTGTTTTCCGACCGGTTGCCGGCCGGCGTCCGCGCGCTGATGCTGGCCTTTGCCGCGGTGGACGATGTCGGCGGACTGCTGGTGATCGCCTTTGCCTATACCGAGTCGATCGACTGGCGCGGGTTGGTGGTGGCGGCGGGCGCGCTCGGCGGGATCATCGGATTGCGGCGGCTCGGCTGGGTATCGTCGGTGCCCTATGTGGTGCTGGCGATGGTGTTGTGGGGCGGGGTATTCGAATCGGGCGTGCATGCGACGATCGCGGGCGTGCTGATCGGCCTGACCGTGCCGGTGACGCCGCGGCTGGACCAGGGCAAGTTCGCCGAGCGGGTGCAGCGCCGCATCGACGAGTTCCAGAAGGCGCATCGCACCGCCGAGGAAAGCGACGATCAGGACGAGGCGATGGAGGCGCAGCAAAAGGCCGAGGACCGGCTGGGCTATCTGCAGGAGATGACCAGCGCGACCAACGTGACGAGCGGCCGGGTGATCGAGACGCTGACCCCGTGGGTGACCTATGTGGTGCTGCCGCTGTTCGCGCTGTCCAACGTCCGCATCCATTTTTCGGCCGAGCTGATGGGCGCGGTGACGTCGCCGCTGGTGCTGGGCATCGTGGCGGGGCTGGCGGTCGGCAAGCCGCTGGGCTTCATGAGCTTTACCTGGATCGCGTCGCTGCTGGGCTTTGCCGAGCGGCCGGACAAGGTGACGTGGCCGATGGTGGCGGCGATCGGCGCGCTGGCGGGGATCGGCTTCACCATCTCGCTGTTCATCGCCGGGCTGGCGTTCGGGGATAGCGAGATGCGCGAGACGGCATCGCTGGGCGTGCTGATCGCGTCGCTGGTGTCGGCCGCGGTGGGCTATGCCGTGCTGAGGCGGGATGCGAACAAGGTGGCGGAGACCGGGACGGCTTGAGGGCAGCGGACCCTCTCCCCAGAGGGGAGAGGGTGGTTCAGCGTTCAGGCCAGGGCGGCATCGGCGCCCATGAGTTTGGGAAAGAAGCCTTCATGGGCGGTGCGCAGGTCGTCCAGCTTGACGACGAAGTCGCCGTCCTCGCGCTCGAAGATCAGGCGGCTGCCGGCGGTGCGGCCGATGCGTTCGACCTCGACGCCGGCGGCGTGCGCGGCGGTGAGGAAGTCGAGCAGCGCGGCGTCGTCGATGGTCGCGACGTAGAGACCCTGATCCTCGGCGAAGAGCTGGCGGCAGGCCTCGCCCCGCTCGGGCAGCTGGATCAGCGCGCCGATATTTGCGGCCAGCGCCATTTCGGCGAGCGTGACGGCAAGACCGCCATCGGACACGTCATGAACGGCGGTCAGATGGCCGGCGAGAATGCCGGCGCGGACCACGTCGCCCACCCGGCGTTCCTCGGCGAGATCGACCGGGGGCGGCGGACCCGCATCCTTGCCATCAAGGCCGTGGATCTCGCGCACCCAGAGCGACTGGCCGAGATGGCCCTTGGGGGTGCCGATCAGGACGATGACGTCGCCGGTGCCCTTGAACGCGATCGTGGCGGACTGTTCCCAATTCTGGAGCAGGCCGACGCCGCCGATGGCGGGGGTGGGCAGGATCGCCGAGCCGCCGCCGGTCGCCTTGGACTCGTTGTAGAGCGAGACGTTGCCCGACACGATCGGGAAGTCGAGCGCGCGGCACGCCTGCGCCATGCCGTCGAGACAACCGACGATCTGGCCCATGATCTCGGGCCGCTGCGGATTGGCGAAGTTGAGGCAGTTGGTGATCGCCAGCGGCGTCGCGCCGACCGCGGTCAGGTTGCGCCACGCCTCCGCCACCGCCTGCTTGCCGCCCTCGACCGGGTCGGCGAAGCAGTAGCGGGGCGTGCAGTCGGTGGTCATCGCCAGCGCCTTGCTCGTCTCGTGCACGCGCACCACCGCGGCGTCGCCACCGGGGCGCTGCACGGTGTTGGCGCCGACCATGTGGTCATATTGTTCCCAGATCCAGCGGCGCGAGGCGATGTCGGGCGAGCCCATCAGGGTCAGCAGGTCGGCCGCCGGGTCCTTGCAGCTCGGCACGCCCGTCAGTTCGGGCAGCTTGGGGGTGGGGACGTGCGGGCGATCGTAGAGCGGTGCATCGTCGGCGAGCGGAGCGAGCGGGATGTCGCACACCACCTCGCCCTTGTGGCGCAGCACCATGTGGCCGGTGTCGGTGACCCGGCCGATGACGGCGAAGTCGAGTTCCCATTTGCGGAAAATGGCTTCGGCGAAGTCCTCGCGGCCGGGCTTCAGCACCATGAGCATGCGCTCCTGGCTTTCCGACAGCATCATCTCATAGGCGGTCATGCCGGTTTCGCGTTGCGGCACGTCGTCCATAATGAGTTCGATGCCGACGCCGCCCTTGGACGCCATCTCGACCGAGGAGGAGGTAAGGCCGGCGGCGCCCATGTCCTGGATGGCGACGATCGCGTCCGATGCCATGAGTTCGAGGCAGGCCTCGATCAGCAGCTTCTCGGTAAAGGGATCGCCGACCTGTACGGTCGGGCGCTTGGCATCGGCATCCTCGCCGAAATCGGCAGAGGCCATGGTGGCGCCGTGAATGCCGTCGCGGCCGGTCTTCGACCCGACATAGACGATCGGATTGCCGATGCCGCTGGCGGCCGAATAGAAGATCTTGTCCGTGTCGGCGACGCCGACGGTCATCGCATTGACCAGGATGTTGCCGTCATAGGCGGGGTGGAAGTTCACCTCTCCCCCCACCGTCGGCACGCCGACGCAATTGCCATAGCCGCCGATGCCGTGGACGACGCCGGCGATCAGGTGGCGCATCTTGGGGTGGTCGGGACGGCCGAAGCGCAGCGCATTCAGGTTCGCAACCGGCCGCGCGCCCATGGTGAACACGTCGCGCAGGATGCCGCCGACCCCGGTCGCCGCGCCCTGATAGGGCTCGATATAGGAGGGGTGGTTGTGGCTCTCCATCTTGAAGATCGCCGCCTGCGGTTTCCCGTCCGGGCCCGGGCCGATGTCGATCACGCCGGCATTCTCGCCGGGGCCGCAAATGACCTGCGGGCCCTCGGTCGGCAGCTTCTTCAGGTGGATGCGGCTCGACTTGTAGCTGCAATGCTCGGACCACATGACCGAGAAGATGCCGAGTTCGACCAGATTGGGCTCGCGGCCGAGCGCGTGGAGGACGCGCTCATATTCCTCGGGGGACAGGCCGTGTTCGGCGACGATCTCTGCAGTGATCTCAGTCATGGAGCGCGCCTTTAGCGGGGCCGTGGGCGTTCGTCACCCCGGCGCGAGGGGCAGATTTTGCGGAAGTGGACACTAGCGCCCCAGAGCGCGTGTCCACTTACTATTGTTGCAATCGCAACAGGAGGCAGATGGGCGGTTCGGGACATGGCGGGAGGATAGCCGAAGCCGGCCCTGTAGGACAGCGGCGGGGGATGATTGTTGGACCCGGCAGGTGGCGTCGCTGGTTGAGGAACATGGTCAGTCAGGAGATGATGATTGCACGACGGGTTGAACGAGATGCTGCGCGAAGTCGCCGAGGAGATCACGCGGGATGCCGCCGAGATCGAGGCATCGGCGGACGCCAAGGACGACGGTGCCGAGCCCGGCCCGTTCGGGGCGGCGATCGCGACGCTGGACGGCACGGTGCTGACCGCCGGTGCGGCGGATACGCGCTTTCCGATCCAGAGCATCGCCAAGGTGTTCGCACTGGAACGCGCGCTGTGTGCGATCGGGGACCGGGTGTTCGAGCGGGTGGGGCGCGAGCCTTCGGGTGATCCGTTCAATTCGATCATCGATCTGGAGCGGACCAAGGGCCTGCCGCGCAACCCCTTCGTCAATGCCGGCGCGCTGGTGGTGGTGGACATGCTGGTGGACTGCGATGTCGAGCGGGCCGAGACGCTGGTCGCGCGGCAGCTGGGCGTGGATGCCGTGCCGCTGGACGACGAGGTCATGGCCAGCGAGGAGGAGGGCGGTGACCTGAACCGGGCGATGATGAGCTTCATGCGGCATCACGGCAACCTGAAGTCGGAACCGGATGACGTCATGGAGGCCTATGTCCGTCAATGCGCCATCTCGCTGGATTGCGGCGCGCTGGCGCGGGCCGGGTTGTTCCTGGCACATGACGCGCGGGTGCGGGGCGACGATGCGGCGGATGCGGAGGCGCAGCGGATGCGCAAGGTGCTCGCGCTGATGATGACGTGCGGCCATTATGACGGATCGGGCGACTTTGCCCTGCGCGTCGGATTGCCGGCCAAGAGCGGGGTCGGGGGCGGCATCCTGGCGATCGTGCCCGACACCGCGGCGATCGCGGTGTGGTCGTCCAACCTGGACCAGCATGGCAACAGCATTTTGGGCGTGCGCGCCCTGGAGATGATCGCGCGGCGGACGGGGTGGTCGGTGTTCGGGAGGGGGTTTGATTAGAGGGTAAGCCCCTCTCCCCAAGGGGGAGAGGGGGCTTCAGGCGTAAGGCGGCATGGTGTGGCCGGCGGGGGAGAGGGTGAAGATCTCGCAACCCTCTTCGGTGATGCCGATCGAGTGTTCGAACTGCGCGGACAGCGAGCGGTCGCGGGTTACCGCGGTCCAGCCGTCGTCGAGCAGCTTCACGTCGGGGCGGCCGATGTTGATCATCGGTTCGATGGTGAAGATCATGCCGGGGCGCAGTTCGGGGCCGGTGCCGGGGCGGCCGACATGGACGACCTCGGGCGCGTCGTGGAAGAGCTGGCCCAGGCCATGGCCGCAGAAATCGCGGACGACGCCGTAGCGGTGCCGCTCGGCATGGCGCTGGATGGCATGGGCGACGTCGCCCATATGGTTGCCGGGCCGGGCCTGCTCGATCCCGAGCATCAGGCATTCATAGGTGATCTCGACCAGCCGGCGCGCCTTTAGCGGCACGTCGCCGATCAGGTACATGCGGCTGGTGTCGCCGTGCCAGCCATCGACGATCGGCGTGACGTCGACATTGACGATGTCGCCCGACTTCAGCGGCTTTTCCGAGGGGATGCCGTGGCAGACGACATGGTTGATCGAGATGCAGGTGGAGTGCGTATAGCCCCGATAGCCGAGCGTCGCCGGATAGCCGCCATTGGCGGTGACGAAGTCGTAGATCAGCCGGTCGATCTCGCCGGTGGTGACGCCGGGGACCATGTGCGGCACCAGCATGTCGAGCGTTTCGGCGGCAAGGCGCCCGGCCTTGTGCATGCCGGCGAAAGCGGCGGGGCCATGGAGCTTGATCGCGCCGGTGCGCCCTTCCGGCGCATCGGGGGAGACGGTCACATAGTCGGTCATGGCGCGCGATATAGCGTGGCGGCGACGCTTTTGCGAGGCTATGGCAGGGGCCATGACCCAAGAACGCATCTGGACGGCGGCACTGGTCGTCATCGGCGACGAAATCCTGTCGGGCCGCACGCAGGACCGCAATGTCGCGCAGATCGCGACCTGGCTGAACGTGCAGGGCATCCGGCTGGCCGAGGTGCGGGTGGTGAGCGACCGGACGGAGGCGATCGTGGAGGCGGTAAATACGTTGCGTGCGCGCAACGATTATCTGTTCACCACCGGCGGGATCGGGCCGACGCATGACGACATTACGGTGGATGCGATCGCCGAAGCGCTGGGGGTGGGCGTTGTCCACCACCCGGAAGCGATGGCGGTGCTGGAGGCCTATTACGCGACCCGCGGCGGGCTGACCGAGGCGCGGGCGCGGATGGCGCGGGTGCCGGACGGTGCGACGCTGATCGAGAACCGGGTGTCGGGCGCGCCGGGCATCCATGTCGAGAACATCTTCATCATGGCCGGAGTGCCGCACATCACCGCGGGTATGCTCGACCGGCTGACGGGCACGCTGGAGGGCGGGCGGCCGGTGGTGTCGGGGACGATCGGCTGCTGGGTGGCGGAAAGCGAGGTCGCCGACATGCTGCGCAGCGCCGAGAAGGCCCATGAGGGCGTATCGATCGGCAGCTATCCCTTCTTCCGCGAAGGGCGGACGGGGGCGAATTTCGTCGTACGCAGCCCGGATGCGGCGCTGGTCGACCGGTGCCTGGCAGACCTGACCACCGCGCTGGAGGCCGAGGGACGGGTGGTGATCGCCGGGGGGATCTGACACCCCCCGGCGGTGGAGGCCTATTGCTCGACGCTGGCGGCGAGGGGCGGCGTCTGCTGGTGCTGGATGACGCTCCAGTCCTCATGCGCCAGACGGCGATAGGTGCTGGTGCAATGTGCCTCGTAAGGCTGTTCACCCTCGCGCTCGGCACGGACGTGATAGGCGATGACGATCAGCCCTTCCTGCGGGCGGGCGATCTGCTGGTTGGAAAAGGCGACCTTGTTCCAGCGCGGGGTGTTGGACACCGCCTCCACCGCCTGCGCGCCGGTGACCACATAGGGCGGCTGCGGGATCACCATCAGGCATTCGTCGTCGATCGACTCGGCATAATGTTCATGGTCGGCGGTCCAGAGGCTTTCCTCGAAGCTCCACACGCGATTGTCTTCCATGGCCTTCTCTCCTGATGGCGTTCCGGCCAACAGCGCCGGGGGAGGCGGATCGTTCCCGCATCTCCCCCGGCCGCGATCAGAAGCCGCGACGGAGCGTGACGAACCACTGACGCGGTGCGCCGGCGAGCAGCGTCTGGTTGTCGCCGCTGGCGGTATAGCCGTTGGTGCCGATGGTGGAGATATAGTCCTTATCGGTCAGGTTGGTGACGCTTGCCTCGATCGTGAAGCCGCGCAGGAGGCCGGGCGCGTCGGCGAAGCGGTAGCCGATGCTGGCATCGACCAGCGCACGGGCGCCCACCGACTGGTCGTTCAGATAGGTGAAATAGCGCCTGGTCATGTAGTCGACGCCGGCGCGGGCGAAGAAGCGGTCGTCGTCATAGACGATCTCGCCCTTGGCCATGTGTTCGGGCGTGTCGACCACGGTACGCCCGGCGGTCGGGGACAGCACGGTGCCGGCGGCGCTCAGGACATCGTCCTGATAGGTGGCGCGGTTGTAGGAATAGCTGGCGAACAGCGACAAGGGCGTCGTGGGAATGCTGTAGAAGGCGGATGCCTCCGCGCCGTAGCTTTCGACGTCGCCCGCATTGTTGAGCGTCGGCGGATTGCCCTGGATGCTCGACCCGTTGGCGAAGACGAGCAGGCGGTTCGAGAAGTCGATATAATAGCCGACCGCCGACAGTTGCAGCCCGCCGCGGCGCAGGCGCACGCCACCCTCCGCCGTTTTCGAGGTTTCGGGGCGCACCGTGCCGCGGATCGCATCAAAGCCGGTCTGGGTGGTCGCGAACGGGCCGGAGGTGGCGGACGACACGAAGGCGCGCATGTTCTCCGAATAGCTGCCGAACAGTTCGGCACCCGAGCCGAGACGGAAAACGAGGCCGGCTTGCGGGAGGAACCAGTCTTTGGACTCGATCCGGCCGGCGACGAGCGTGCCGGTCAGGAGGTTCGCCTGGTTGCGCACGCGCGTCCCCTTCCACCCGGCGTTGATCGTCAGCCGGCCGATATCGAGCGAGTCCGCGATGAAATATTGCAGCGTCTCGGTATCATATTTGCCGTTCCACTGGGTGGCGAAGGGATTGTCCTGGAAGCGAAGCACGTCGCGGTTCGGCGTGGTGCCGCCGGCCAGCCCGTAGAAGCGCCGCGCCTGGCGGAAGGTGTTGCTCTCGTACCAGCCGCCGACTTCGAAGCGATTGGGGCCCAGGTCATAGGCCAGGCGCGTGACGTTGCCGGCGCGGTCGATGCCATATTCGGTCGTCCGGTAGGACAGCGGGGCGGGGGCGGTGATGGGCTGGCCGGCGTCGTCGGGTGCGCCGGCCGGGGTGGCGAGATAGGGGGTGATCCAGGAGCCCTGGCCCTTGTTGTGGTGGTAGTAGCTGGTGGTGGTGAGGGTGAGGGTGGGGGCGAGGCGCATGTCGAAGGTGAGGCCGCCCAGCCAGTCGCGGCGAAGACCCGCGGCGTTGAAATAGACGTCGTCGACGGTGCCGATGCCGGTGGGGAGGGCGAGACCGGCACCGGGGAAGGGCAGTGCGGCGGCGGGGTTGGCGGCGCGGGCGTTCTGGTTGTTGAACACCTGCGCGATGCGGATCGCCAGCGGATAGTCGTTGCCGATATTGTCGTTCCGCAAGCCGCGGCGTGCGATGATGCCGAGGCTGAGATCCTGATAGTCGATCTCGCGCCGGTCGGAAAAATTGACAAAGCCGGTGATGCTGCCGAGCCCGTCCATCTCCTTGACCAGCTTGGCATTCGCCTGATGCTGGCGCTGGCTGCCAAAGCCCTTCCACTTGTCGGTGGTCAGGTAGCCATAGGACAGATAGCCCTTGAGCCCGCCACCCAGGTCGCCGCTATCGGCGCGGACGAAGGCACGAACCGTGTCGTTGCTGCCATAGGTGCCGGAGGCGACCAGATCGACGGTGTCGGCAGGGGCGCGGCTTTCGAACTGCAGCGTGCCGCCCAGATTGCTGGTCGAGGCGGTGCCGAGCGCGCCCGCACCCTGCGCAACGGTGGTGCTGCCGATATTTTCGGAAATGATCGCGCGGCTGATGTGCAGGCCGTTGACGTTGGCATAGCTCATGTCACCGAGCGGCACGCCGTCGAGCGTGAAGCCAAGCTGGTTCTGGTTGAAGCCGCGCAGCGAGATGCGCGTCGACCATTCATAGGCGCCGAACGCGTCGGCGGACTGGAAATTGACGCCGGGCAGCTTGGCGGCGGCCTTCAGCGGCGAGGTGCCCGGCGGCAGGCGTTCCAGATCGGCGGCGGTGATCGTCTGCACCTGACGGGTCTGGCCGAAGCCGAGGACGACGATGTCCTGTCCGTCGCCGCCGGGGGCGGGGTCGTCGGCGACCAGCGTTGCCGTGTCGGTGACCTGGGCGGTGGCGTGCTGCGCGGCGAAAAGCGCGATGGATGCGGCACCGGCGCGCCAGATATGTGCGGTCATGATCGTCGTCCCCCTATGGGGCGACATTGCGCCCCTTTGGCGGGGCTGGTGACGTGATTTGGTTACCGAATCGCTACAATTGCGCGGCCGAACCGTGACGCGGGGGAAGGCGCGTGCGATAATCGCATGACCGGCCCCGGTCCCGAGATGCGTGCGACATCGGCGGGACCGGGGCGGTCATGTGCCGTCGCGATCAGTCGTAGCGGCGCAGAAGGCCGGACAGCTTGCCCTGCACCCGCACCTGCGCGGGCGCATAACGCTGCGGATCATAGGAGCGATTGGCGGGATCGAGCCGCACCATCGCGCCCTCGCGGCGGAAATATTTCAGCGTCGCCTCGCTGTCGTCGATCAGCGCCACGACAATTTCCCCGTCGCGCGCGGTTTCGGTGCGACGGATCAGGGCGTAGTCGCCATCGAGGATACCCGCCTCGACCATGGAATCGCCCGATACCTCCAGCGCATAATGCTCGCCCGAGCCGAGCAGCGCGGCAGGGACGGCCAGCGTCGAGGACCCCTCGAACGCCTCGATCGGCAGGCCGGCGGCGATGCGGCCGTGCAGCGGGATTTCCAGCACGTCGTTGGCCGGGATCGGGCTGGCGGCGGCGGCGGGCGCGGTGGTGCCGACGGGCGATGCCGGTGCCGCAGCTGCCTTCGGCTCGGCCGGACGCTCCGGCATGCGCAGCACCTCCAGCGCGCGGGCGCGATTGGGCAGGCGGCGGATGAAGTCGCGTTCCTCCAGCGCGGAGATCAGGCGGTGGACTCCCGACTTCGACTTGAGGTCGAGCGCGTCCTTCATCTCCTCGAACGACGGGGACACGCCCGTCTCCGTCAACCGGTCATTGATGAAGCAGATCAGCTCGTGCTGCTTGCGCGTGAGCATCGCGGAACCTCCGTCCAGAACAGACGTGGAACTTATAAGGAACGTTTCGGCTTGCGTCAAGTGAGGGGCAGGATTTCCGCCGAGTCGCCCGCCTGTGCCGGGGGGGCGTGTGGCTCACGCACGATCAGGCAGGTGGAACGGGCGAGGGTCAGGAGCATGGAACTGTCCTGGATGGTGGAGGCGTAGGCGCGGCCGTCGCGGAGTTC
>NZ_JALNUQ010000049.1:0-31132 GCF_026540875.1 Sphingomonas sp. GM_Shp_2 | reverse complement strand
GCCCTGCGATGTGGTGATCATCGATCTGGAGGACGCGGTCGCGCCCGATGCCAAGACGCAGGCCCGCGCGGCCGCGCTGGAGGCGGCGGCGCAGGGCTTTGGCGAGCGCCGGCTCGTCATCCGGGCCAACGCCCTCGATACGCCGTGGGGGGAGGCCGACTGCGCCGCGCTGCGCGACGCCCCGGTCGATGCGGTTCTGCTTCCCAAGGTCGATGGACCTGCGGACGCACGCCGCGCCCGCGCACTGCTCGGCGAGAAGGGACCACCGCTATGGGCGATGATCGAAACCTGTCGCGGCGCGCTGGCCCTTGCCGATCTCTGCGCGGACGCCCCTGCGCTGCGTCTGGAAGGGTTGATCGCCGGCACCAACGATCTCGCCAAGGAAATGCGGTTGCCCGCCGATCCGGCTCGCACCGCATTGATGCCGCTGCTCGTCCAGATGGTGGTCGCCGCCCGCGCCTATGGCCTGATCGTGCTGGACGGTGTGTGCAATGCGCTCGACGACGGCGATCGCCTCGTTGCCGAATGCGCGCAAGGGCGGATGCTGGGGTTCGATGGCAAGACGCTGATCCACCCGTCACAGATCGCACCCGCCAACACGGCGTTCGGCCCGAGCCCCGACGAGATCGCCTGGGCCCGGGCCGTCGTTGCCGCCTTTGCCGATCCTGCCAATGCCGCGCTGGGCGCGATCAGGCTGGACGGGCAGATGGTGGAGCGGCTCCATCTCGCGCAGGCGGAGCGCCTGCTGGCGCTCGCCTGACCGGCGTCACATCCCGTTCAGCATCTCGATATGATGCTGAACGACCGGCGCGATCTTCCCCGCCGCCGCCTTCAACGGTGCGGCGGTGCCGGACTGGGCATAGCCCTGATGCAGCGCCAGTGCCTTCTGATGCGCGGTCTTCTGCTGCTGGACGTACAGCTGGTCGCGCTGCGTGCCCGACGCCTGGCGCAGTTTGGCGACCATGTCGGCCTGCATCGGCTCCAGCTTGGGCGGCGCCGGCCGCACGCCCGCCTTGGTCGCTGCCGCCTTCACGTCTGCGGTGCTCTTGGAATGATCGCGGATCATCGACTGGGCGAAGGTCCGGATCTTCGGGTTCGTCGATTGCAGGACGAGCTGGCTCGACTCCTTCTCGTACAGGTCGCTGGCGCCTGCCTTGGCGACGAACTGTGCCGGGGTCACCGTCTGCGCGAACACGGCGGTCGGGGCGGCGGCAACCAGGGCCGCCACGGTCATCATGCGAAGCATCCTCATCTTCTCCTCCTGTTATCAGTTCTTTGCGGTGCCCGGCTCGGCCATGCCACGATGCTGGCTGGCGAGTACGGCGTCGGGCACGATATGCGCCGCCGCGGCCTGCAGCTTGTTCTTCCAGCCCGACACGATCGACGCCTTGCCCGACATCAACGCATCCCAGCCGTCCCTGGCCACCTTGGCGGGATCGTCCTTTTTGGGATCGGTGCCGACATCGGTATCCATCATGTCGCCACGTGCGAAGAATTCGGTATCCGTCGGCCCCGGCAACAGGTTGGTCAGCGTGACGCCCTTGGCATCCTTCAACTCGTCCTGGATTGCCGCGACGAAGCTGTCGATGAACGCCTTGGTGCCGTTATACACCGCCTGGAAGCTGCCGGGGATGAAGCCGGCGATCGACCCCGTCACTAGCACCTTGCCCGCATCGCGCGCCACCATCGGCTTCAGCACCTTTTGCAGCAGGTACAGCGTGCCGGTGATGTTGGTGTCGACCACCAGTCGCCAGTCCTTCACCTCCTGGTCCAGAAAGCCCTTGCCCAGTCCATGCCCGGCATTGGCGCACAGTAGGTCGATCTGCCGACCGCCCGCCGCCGCCAGCACGCTGTCCACGCCTTCCAGCGTCGACAGGTCCGCCTCCACCGCCTGCACCTGCGTGCCGAACTGGCGGAGGTCGGTCGCGGCTGCCTCGATCAGGTTCTCGTTGGCGACGACGATCAGGTCATAGCCATCCTTGGCGGCGAGCGTCGCCAGCTCGAACCCGATGCCGGTCGAGGCACCGGTGACGATCGCGAATTTGTCAGCCATCCTCTTGTCTCCTTCAGGCGGTCATGCCGGGCTTCAGCACGATCTTGGTCACTTCGTTCTGCTGGTCGTGGAACATCTTGTACCCCTTGGGGGCATCCTCCAGCGGCATGCGGTGCGAGATCATGAACTCGGTATCGATCTTGTCTTCCATGATCGCGTTCAGCAGGGCGGGCATGTAGTGCTGGACATGCGTCTGCCCGGTCTTCAGCGTCAGCCCCTTTTCCATGAAGGCGCCCAGCGGGAACTTGTCGACATAGCCGCCATAGACTGCCGGCATCGACACGCGCCCGCCCTTGCGGCACGCGATGATCGCCTGGCGGATCGAATGCGGCCGATCCGTGCCGAGGAAGGTCGACGCCTTGATCTGGTCGATGACGTTGTCGACGAACAGGCCATGCGCCTCCAGGCCGACCGCGTCGATCACCGCATCGGGCCCGATCCCGCCGGTCATCTCCATCAGCGCCTCATAGGTCGCAGATTCCTCGAAGTTGATCGTCTCGGCGCCGAACTTCTTGGCCAGCTCCAGCCGGTGCGGGAAGTGATCGATCGCGATCACCCGCTCGGCCCCCATCAGGAACGCCGACTGCACCGCGAACAGCCCGACCGGGCCGCAGCCCCAGACCGCCACCGTATCGCCCGGCTCGATCTGCGCATACTCCGCCGCCTGCCAGCCGGTGGGCAGGATGTCGGACAGGAACAGGACCTTGTCGTCCGAAACTCCGTCCGGGATCACGATCGGCCCGACATCGCTGAACGGCACGCGGACATATTCCGCCTGTCCACCCGCATAGCCGCCGGTCATGTGACTATAGCCGAACAGGCCCGCCATCGGCGTGCCGTACAGCTCCATCGAGATGTCCTGGTTATCGGCCGGCAGGCTGTTCTCGCACGCCGAATATTGGTGCTTGCCGCAATGGTAGCAGCTCCCGCACGAGATGGTGAACGGCACCACCACGCGCTGCCCCTTCTTCAGGGTCGATTTCGGGCCCGTCTCGACCACCTCGCCCATGAATTCATGGCCCAGTATGTCGCCCGCCTTCAGTGTCGGGATATAGGCGTCGTACAGATGCAGGTCGGATCCGCAGATCGCGGTGGACGTGATCTTGATGATGGCATCGCGCGGATTCAGGATCTCGGGGTCCGGAACCGTGTCCATGCGGACGTCGTGCTTGCCGTGCCAGGTGAGTGCACGCATCGGCTCAACCCTTTCGTTGTTCGAGTTCGGCGTGCGTATGCGCACCCGTGGCGATCTCGCCGGTTTCCAGCAGTTGCTTCAGACGGCGCAGGTCGCGCCGGGCCTGGATCGCCGGCTCGCGCTGGAACACCTTGGCGACCAGCTTGCCGATCACGCCCGCCGGCGGATCATAGACGATCGTCGCCGTCACCACCGTGCCGCGCGCGCCTGCATCGCGGAACTCGACCACGCCGGAATTCTCCACGTCCGCGCCGGGCTCGGACGTCCAGGCGATCAGCCGGTCCTTCTCCTCCTGCGTGACGCGCGCGTCCCATTCCACCGTCTTGCCGGCCGGTGCCTTCACCACCCAGTGCGAGCGGGCATCGTCCAGGATGTCGATCCGCTCCACATTGTCCATGAAGGTCGACAGATTGTTGAAGTCGCGGAAATAGCTGTACACTTCGCCGACCGGACGGTTGATCGTCACCGCACGGCCGATGATCGTGCCGCCCTTGCCCTCGATCAGATCGGCGGTGGCAGCGGCTGCGGCATCGCTGCGTTTCGATGCGGCCAGCGGCGCATCGTCGGATTGGCGAGTTGCCATATCGTCACCCATCGGGTCCTCCGGATTGCCAGATGGGCATCCAACCGCGTGGTCGACCCCATCGGTTCCGACGATCGAGCAAATATCGCCCGAAACATGATCTCGATCAGTTTCAATGACCTGGAAAGTTGATCCAGATCACGATGCCGCGGGGCCAAGCTGTCGTTCCAGCATCTCCAGTGCGACCCCCAGACAGGCCAACCGCACCGGCCCGCGCCCGATATCGCCGAAATGGGCCTCGCGGTGATCGGCCTCGCCGCCGCGCACCGCACAGGCGAAATGGACCAGCCCCGGCTCGTCACCCGGTGCACCCGGCCCGGCGAACCCCGTGATCGCCACCGCGATGTCGCCGTGGCTATAGGCGAGCGCCCCTTCCGCCATCGCCACCGCCACGTCCCGGCTGACCGCGCCGCAGCGGTCGATCTTGTCGGACGCGATGCCGAGCAACTCGCATTTCGCCTTTTCGCTGTAGACGACGAATCCGCGTTCGAACGCGTGGCTCGCGCCCTCCACATCGGTCAGCAACGATGCCAGCAACCCGCCGGTACAGCTTTCCGCGGTGACGATCGACCGCTCCGCCGCGCATGCCGCCTCCAGCACGCGTCTCGCCGCCGCCTCGACGGCATCCGGCACCGATGCCAGGGTCTCGCTCATGCTTCTGCTCTCCCACTGTCAGGCTGTTGCCCGACAACGGAAGCGCCCCGCCTCAGGTTGCGGCGGAATTGTTCACGATCAATATGTTACCTGCCAAGGCGGCAGGATCAGCGGCCGATCCAGTCCGCGACCTGCACGGCCACCTGATTGGCCGCCTGGTTGATCGCCGGCCCGGCATTCTGCGCGTCGATCGCCGTCACCGGCACCCGTGCCTCGAAACGGCGCTTCTCGACATTGCTCTGCCCGACGCGGGTCAGCGCCGCATCGAACGTCACCACCGCCTCGCGCGTCGCCTCTTCGACGCCGAACGCGCGCAATTCGCCGTTCAGCCGCGCACCCGGATCGCTCACCGACTGGCTCGTGGACAGGACCACCCGGCCGGTTCGTGCCGCGACCGTGTCGGACATCAGCCGCGCGAACAGCCGTGCCGGCGGCTCTGACCACTGCGCATCCTTGATATAGGCGATGGAGGTCGGCGACACCTGCACCGGCACCCGGCCGCTGGCGAGCGCCTGGGGCACCGCCGGCACCTGAATGGTGATCGACTTGGCCGCACCCGAATCCTGCTCCTGCCCGACCGGCACCGCGGTCTGCGCGCTCAGCGTCATCAGCGAGGGGGGCGGTTCGGCACCGAAGCGGATGCAGGCGGCGAGTGGCAGCATCGCCGCCAGGCAGAGAAGCGTCTTCTTCATGGCGGCCCTCACTTACCCTTGTAATCCGGCAGCTTCTGCTGCCCCACGAGCGATCCTGCGCCCTGCTGGTCGATCTTCTCGGCGATCGAGGCGAACGAGGCGGCGGTCACGCGCAGATCGCGCACCAACTGCCCGACCTCCGGCACCGTCTGCTTGGAAAAGGCCTGCAGGCCCGGCCGTGCATCGCCCACTGCCGCGTTCAGCGTTTCGGCACTTTCCTGCGCCGACAGGATCGCCTTGTTCAAATTCGCCATCGCCGGCTTCACATCCTCGGCCAGGACGCCGTTCGTGGTCTGCGCCAGTTGCCCGATCGACTGTGCCGCGTCGCCCGCCTGCTGGATCGCGACCCGCGTCTGCGCCAGCGTCGCGGCGATTTCGGGCCCACGATCCGCCAGCGCGTCGGACAGGCGGTTGGTGTTGTCGAGGATACCCGCGATCGATGCCTGGTTGCGATCCGACAACAATCCGGTCAGCCGCTCGGTCAGTGTCGACAGCCGCTCCAGCAACTGCGGTGCGGAATTCAGGATCGCGCCGATACCGCCCTGCTTGGTCGGGATGACGGGCACGTCATAGGGGCAGAGCTGCCGGCGATTTTCCTCCGGGCAGGCGATCGGCTGCGCACCTTTACGCGCACCGTCCAGCGCCACCGTGCTGGTGCCGGTGAAGCTTGCCGAGATCGATGCCGTCGTCCCCTGCAGGATCGGCGTCTGCTCGTTCACCGCAACACGCACGCGCACATATTGTGGGTCGGGACGCCACAGCGCGATTTCCTTCACCTGCCCCGACGGCACGCCCGAATAGGTGACCGCCGACCCCTTCGCCAGCCCGTCCACCGACTGGCGGAAGAAGATGTCATATTCCTTCTCCGACGTACCGCCCAGCCGCGCGATCCACACCGTGAACAGCGCCAGCACGGCCAGCAGGATCAGCACGACGGTGCCGACGAGAACATGGTTTGATCGCGTTTCCATCAGCCTGTCCCTCGCTCGCCCCGAGCGTTATCCTGTGTCTCACCGCGCGCTGCATTGTCCGCCGCCCCACCCAGCGAAGGCTGGCCAGTGGTCCGCGCCGACACCTCGGTCGGATGCGCGTCTGCCTGCGCATCGGCCGAGCCCTGCGCATGGTTTTCCTTGGCGGCGACGGCGGCGCGACCGCGCGGCCCCTTGAAATATTCCTCGATCCACGGATGGTCGAGCGCCAGCAACTCGTCGATCGTGCCCACCGCGATCACCTTCTTGTCGGCCAGCACGGCGACCCGGTCGCAGATCGCGTACAGCGTATCCAGATCGTGCGTGATCAGGAACACGGTCAGCCCCAGCGTCTTTTGCAGCGACTTGGTCAACTGATCGAATGCCGCCGCGCCGATCGGGTCCAGCCCCGCGGTCGGCTCGTCCAGGAACAGCAATTCCGGGTCCAGCGCCAGCGCCCGGGCCAGCCCGGCGCGCTTCTTCATGCCTCCGGACAGTTCGGCCGGATATTTCGGCCCTGCATCCACCGGCAGGCCCGTCATCACCACCTTGTAGGACGCGATCTCGTCCATCAGGGCCGGCGACAGTTCCGGGTAGAATTCACGCAGCGGCACGGCGACATTTTCCGCCACGGTTAGCGTCGAGAACAGCGCCCCGCCCTGGAACAGCACGCCCCAGCGCTTGCGGATCGACACCGCTTCCGTTTCCTCGCGGCCGATCGTCGGTTCATCGAACACGGTGATCTCGCCGGTATCGGGCGTCTGCAGGCCGATGATCGATCGCATCAGCACGGACTTGCCCGTGCCCGATCCGCCGACCACGCCCAGGATCTCGCCCCGTCGCACGTCCAGGTCCAGTCCGTCATGGATCACCTGGTCGCCGAAGCTGTTGCGGATGCCACGGACCCTGATGATGTGCTCGTCGAGCGCCGCCATCAGTTCCAGCCCACCCAGGTGAAGAACACCGCAAAGAACGCGTCGAGCACGATGACCAGGAAGATCGCCTGCACCACCGCGGACGTGGTGCGCAGGCCGACCTGCTCGGCATCCGACTCCACCGACATGCCCTGGAAGCACCCGGCGATCGCGATGATCGCGCCGAAGACGGGGGCCTTGATCAGGCCGACATAGAGGTCGGTGATCGGTACGACCTCGCGGATGCGGGCAACGAAGGTGACGGGTGGAATGCCCAGTGACACCGCGGCCAGGAAACCGCCACCGATGATCGCGATCAACGAGGCGTAGAAGCCGAGCAGCGGCATCAGCGTCACCGCCGCCAGCGTGCGCGGCAGCACCAGCGCCTCCATCGGCGACACGCCGATGACGCGCATAGCGTCGATCTCCTCGGTCAGCTTCATCGTACCGAGCTGCGCGGCAAAGGCCGATCCGGAGCGCCCGGCGACCATGATCGCGGTCATCAGCACGCCCAGTTCGCGTAAAGTAAGCCGGCCGACCAGGTTGATCGTGAACACCTCGGCACCGAACTGACGCAGCTGCACCGCGCCCTGCTGCGCGATGACGATGCCGATCAGGAAGCTCATCAGCCCGACGATGCCGAGCGCGGACACGCCCACCGTCTCGAACTCGTGCACCACCGCGTTGAAGCGGAACCGGCGCGGATGGCGGATCACGGCCAGCATCGCCATGGTCGTCGCCCCCATGAAGCCAAGCAGGCCGTAGAGGGTGCGGAACGAGGTGACGACGGCATCGCCGATCTCGCCTGCCACGCGAGCAAATGGACTGACCGGCTGCGGGCGCATCGCCACCGGCTTGTCGGCATTCACCACTTCGTCGAACAGCGAGCGGCTGGCGTCGCTCAGGCCGGAAACCTCAGCATCGTTGCGCGCCGCGAAACGGTGCACCACCCATGCGCCGACGGTATCGATCCGGTCGACGCCCGACAGATCGACACGGCGCACCCGGCCCTCGTGCCGCTCCAGCCGGTCGGGCAGGTCGCCCATCGAGGCCAGCGACAGATCGCCCGTGAAGCGCAGCGCTCCGCCGTCCGCATCGTCCTGGCTGAAATCGGCCTTGGCGCTCATCGCGTGTCTCTTTGCGGGAAAGTGCCGCGAACGGCAAGGCGGCTCGTACCCGCGACGAACCGCTGCTGCATTGAAACGGCACCAGACTGTGCCGTTGTCACAACAGCACGTCCACGCCGTGGATGGCAAGCCCGACGATGCCGCCGACCAGCGTACCGTTGACGCGGATATACTGAAGATCGCGTCCCACCGCGTTTTCGAGCCGCGTCGTGATCGTGCGCGCATCCCATCCGCGTACGGTTTCGGACACGAGGCGCACGATGCCGTCGCCATAATCGGCCGCGACGCCGACCACCGTACGGCGAACGAAGCGATTGATCGTACGGGCAAGACCGGGATCGGCCTGCACCGTACCGCCCAGTTGCCGCAGCATCTCTCCCAGCTTGCCCGCCATCGCCGCCTCCGGATCGCGCGCGATCTTCAGCATCGCCTCGCGTGCCTGCTCCCACAATCCGTCCAGCCAGCGCTGCATCGCCGGATTGGCGATCATCTCCGCCTTCAGCGCCTCGACCCGCTCGCGCGTCTCCCGGTCATGTTGCAGATCCCAGGCAAGCCGATCGAGCCCTTCCTCCATCTTCAGCCGCAACGGATGCTCCGCATCCTCCGCCATGTCGTTCAACAGCTTGTCCAGACCACCGATCAGGCGGTCCGCCACCGTCTCGTCCAGACCGGTCCAGCGCAGCAACGCCCCCGCCCGCTCGTGCACCATCGCCCGGATCAGCGCCTCGTTCGACGACAGCGCGCGCGCCGCCCAGCGTATGCCGCCATCCAGCAGCGGCGCATGGCGGTTTTCCGCCACCGCCGCCTTCAGCAACTGGCCCAGGATCGGCGACACCTCCGTCGCACGCAGCCGCGTTCCGATCGTCGCCTTGACCATCCCGCCCAGCCGCTGCGGGTCGAACGCCTGCAACATTTCCGCCGCCAGCTTGGAGGCACCACGCCGGATACGCCCGCCCTCGCCCGGCGGCTGCGCCAGCCAGCGCCCCGCGGCACGCGCCACGTCCACCCGGTGCATCCGCCGCGCGACGACCCGCGGCACCAGGAAATTGGAGCGCAGGAACTGCGCCAGCGTGTCGCCGATGCGATCCTTGTTGCGCGGGACGATCGCGGTGTGCGGGATGGGCAGGCCCAGCGGATGCCGGAACAGCGCCGTGACCGCGAACCAGTCGGCCAGTCCGCCAACCATCGCCGCCTCCGCAAACGCGCGCACGAAGCCCCAGCCCGGATGCACCGGAACCAGCGCGCGGCTGATGAAAAAGGTGATCGCCATGGCGACCAGCAGTCCGGTGGCGACGATTCGCATGCGCACAAGAGCCGGAGGAGCGGGCTCCTTGGCCCCGGTGCGATGCAGGCGGTTCATCACCAACGACAATCCCCGAACCGCGGGATTGTTCAAGCTGCGTATCGATCGCACCGCAATCATTCCTGTGCCAGACAGGACCGGACATCGTCAGGAGGCTGCCGTTCCCACCCATATTCCCGCCCCGCTGCGCACCGTGGCCACTGCGACCGGGCGGCTGGCGGCCGCCTTGTGCGCGCTGGTGTTCGGCTATGCACTGGCCGGCGCGATCGGCGGATCGATTCCGGCCGGCGGCGCGGAACCACGACCTTCGTCACGCGCGGTGACCATCTGGGTCGAATCGAACGGCATCCATACCGCGATCATCGTGCCCAAGCGGGCCGCCGGCGTGGACTGGCGCCCCGTCTTCCCGGCCCGCGACCTCGCCGACCCGCGCTATGGCGGCTATGATCATCTGGCGATCGGCTGGGGCGAGGCGGCGTTCTTTTTGGAAACGCCGCGCTGGCGCGACATCCGGCCGGCGACGATCGCCGCGGCCGCGATCGGCAGCGATCGCTCGCTGGTCCATGTCGATCATCTCCCCCGCCCCCGGCCGGGGGACGGCGCGCGCGCCGTGCTGCTGAGCGAGGCCGGGTATCGGCGGCTGGCGGCTTATATCGCCGCCAGCCTGGCGCCGCGAGGGCGGGTCCATCCCGGCTACGGCGCTTACGATGCCTTCTACCCGGCCCGTGGTCGCTATTCCGCGATCACGACCTGCAATGCATGGACCGGGGCGGCGCTGCGCCATGCCGGCGTGCGCATGGGGCGGTGGACGCCCTTTCCCACCACGGTGATGTGGTGGCTGTGACCGGTCAGTCGTTCGCCGCCTGATAGCCGTCATAGCCGCGGCACTCCTCGGGGTGCTTGCGGCACCTTTTCTCGTAATCGCGACGCTCGCGGCCCTCGCGGGCTTCCTTCTTGCGCATCTTGCGCCCGTAATTGCGGTCGGCCTCGTCCTGGCTGGTCGTCGTCCAGTCGACCACCTGCCCCGCCACCTGGAACGGCGCCTTCACCACCCCCACGGCGGTCCGCACGCACCCCCCCGCCATCAACGGCACCATCAACGCAAGACACAGACCGACTTTACGCATTCACTCAACTCCGGATCGCACCGCATCGCGCGTGGAAACACCGATTAACGGATAGTCCGTGAAGAATCCGTCGATTCCAAGGCGGAGTGCCGATGCGATCTCGCCGCCCAGATCGCCGTGTCCGGCGGGGGCCGTGCCGCGCCGGAAAGGCGGCGTCAGAAACGCATTTTCGGCCCGGAACGTCCAGGGGTGAACGCGCAAGCCCGCCGCATGCGCATCGTCCACCAGCGTCGTGGCACCACCCTCCACATTACACAGCATCGCCTTGTCCGGACCGATCCCCCATGCATAGCGCGCGACCGCCCGCAGTCCGGCCGGCGTAACCATCGCCGCATAGGACGGCGCGGCATGATCGGCAGGCGCCCCCTCCGCCGCCACCAACTGGATCAGCCGCACGCCGGTACGCGCATGCAGCCATTTCAGATTGTCCACCTCGAACGACTGGATGAAGACCGGTGCCGCCGCCGTCGTCCAGCCCGCCTTCTTCAGCACCGCCAGCAAGGGACGATCGGTGTTCAGGCCGATGCCGGCGAAATAGGTCGGATGTTTGGTCTCCGGATAGATTGCGATGGTTCGCCCCGTCTGCGTCGAGCGCGCCTTGGCCAGTGCGATGATCTCGTCCAGCGTCGGGATCGTCTCCTGCCCGTCATGCGCGGTGGAGCGCATCTGCGGCAGGCGTTCGCGCGCGCGCAGTCGCTTCAATTCGGCCAGCGTGAAATCCTCGGTGAACCAGCCCGTCACCGGCTGGCCGTCGATCGTCTTGGTCGCCCGGCGATCCGCAAATTCGGGATGCTCGGCCACGTCCGTCGTCCCCCCGATCTCGTTCTCATGCCGGGCGACCAGCACGCCGTCCTTGGTCGGCACGAGATCCGGCTCGATCACATCGGCGCCCTGCGCGATCGCCAGATCATAGGCGGCGATGGTGTGTTCGGGCCGCTCCCCGCTGGCGCCGCGATGGGCGATCACGATCGGGGGCGACAATGGACCGGATCGCAGCGTCATGGCGCCAGCCTGCCCCGTCATTCCGGCCGCGGCAAGCAAAGTGGTGAGAGTGGTTCGCAACGGGAAACCAACATTGATCATGGCGTTTGTTCTCGGTCCTCGGGAGCTTTCCGCAATGCATTTCACGATCAATGGTCAATCGCATGACATCGATGTCGATGTGCGCACCTCGCTGCTCGACCTGTGTCGGGAGCATCTGGGCCTGACCGGGTCGAAAAAGGGATGCGACCATGGTCAGTGCGGCGCCTGCACGATGCTGGTGAACGGCCGGCGGATCAATTCCTGCCTGTCGCTGGCGGTGATGCACCAGGATGACGAGATCACCACGATCGAGGGGCTGGGTCAGGTCGGCGACCTCCACCCGCTGCAGGACGCATTCGTGCGCCATGACGGCTATCAATGCGGTTATTGCACGCCGGGCCAGATCTGCTCGGCGGTCGGCATGCTGGACGAGGCCAGCAAGGGCTGGCCCTCGCATGTCAGCGCGGACCTGAGCGACGTCGAGCTGAGCGACGAGGAGATTTCCGAACGGATGAGCGGCAATCTGTGTCGCTGCGCCGCCTACCCGAACATCGTCGATGCGATCCGCGAGGTCGCCGGCAAGGGCAACCGCGATCCCAATGCCGAGGTCGGCCGGGAGGTCGCGGCATGAAGCCCTTCGCCTATGAGCGCGCCGACAGCGCGGAGGTCGCGGTACGCGAAGCCGGCACCGCCGGCGCGAAGTTCATCGCGGGCGGCACCAACCTTCTCGACCTGATGAAGCTTCAGGTCGAGACGCCGCAAACGCTGGTCGATATCAGTCGTCTGCCGCTCTCCGAGATCGAGGAGCGCGAGGATGGCGGCCTGACCATCGGCGCGCTGGTCCCGAACAGCGACCTTGCCGCCGATGCCCGCGTGATCGAGCGCTATCCGGTGCTGTCGCGCGCGCTGCTGGCCGGCGCCAGCGGGCAGTTGCGCAACAAGGCCTCGACCGGCGGCAACCTGCTTCAGCGGACGCGCTGCTATTATTTTTACGACACCGCCATGCCCTGCAACAAGCGGGAGCCGGGGACGGGCTGCTCGGCGCGCGAAGGCTTCAACCGCATCCTGGCGGTACTCGGCACGTCGGAGAACTGCATCGCAACCCATCCCAGCGACATGGCGGTGGCGATGCGCGTGCTGGACGCCACCATCGTCACGCTGAAGGCGGATGGCGACCGGCGCCGGATCGCGATCGCCGATTTCTACCGCCTGCCCGGCGACACGCCGCATATCGAAACCGCGCTGGAGGCGGGTGAACTCATCACCCATGTCGAACTGCCGGCACCGCCCAAGGGCAAACAGATTTATCGCAAGGTCCGCGACCGCGCATCCTATGCCTTTGCGCTGGTTTCGGTCGCGGGCGTGGTCGAGGTGGCCGACGGCCGCATCGCCAGCGCATCGCTGGCCTTTGGTGGGCTGGGGCCGATGCCGTGGCGCGATGCCGGGGTCGAGGCGGCCTTGGTCGGCAAGGCGCCCGACGACATCGCGTTCGGCGCCGCCGCCGATGCGCTGCTCGCCAATGCCAGGGGCTATGGCAGCAACGATTTCAAGATTCCGCTCGCACGCCGCACACTGATTGCGAGCCTGCGCGAGCTGACGGAGGCATGAGCATGTTCGGCAATTCCGACACCAAGTCGCTGACGATGAATCAGCCTTATCCGGACAGCCTGCTCGACACCGGGGTGCAGGGCGTCATCTCGAAGCCGCTCGACCGCGTCGATGGACCGTTCAAGGTGTCCGGCACCGCCACCTATGCCGCCGAATACGACATTCCGAATGCGGTGCACGGTGTTCTCGTCTCCGCCAAGATCGGCCACGGCGAGGTACGATCGATCGACATCGACGCGGCCAAGGCGATGCCGGGCGTCATCGACGTCATCACCGACTACGACTCCTTTCTGCGCAATTCGCAACAGGGCGGCGAGACCAAGGCCCCGACCCAGGGCGTCAAGCAGGTCGATTATTTCGGCCAGATCGTGGCGATCGTCCTGGCCGAAACCTTTGAAGCCGCACGGGAGGCCGCGCTGTCGATCCCGGTCGAATATGACTACAAGTCCGGCGTCTACAATTTCGAGGCGCACAGGGACGAAGCGCACAAGCCGCCCAAGGCGATGATCCCGCCGCACTACAGCCAGGGCGATCCGGACAAGGCGTTCGACGAAGCCCCGGTAAAGGTCGACGTGACCTATATCACCCCCAGCCAGAACTCGGCGGCGATGGAGCCCCATGCCTCGATCGCGGTCTGGGAAGAAGGCGCGCTGACGCTTTACGGCGCGTATCAGATGCCGACCTCGGACGCGTCGCAGCTTGCCGACGCGCTGGGCGTGTCGAAGAACAAGGTGCGCATCGTCTCGCGCTATATCGGCGGTGGCTTCGGCTCGAAGCTGGGCATCGCACCCGAAAGCGTCGCCGCAGCGATCGCGGCCAAGCGGCTCGGCCGCCCGGTCAAGGCGGTGATGCTGCGCCAGCAGGTGTTCGACGCCACGGTGCGCCGGTCCAACACCGAACAGCGCGTGAAACTGGCCGCCGGGCGCGACGGGCGCATGACCACGCTGGTGCACGATTCGCTCGTCTCCAACCTGCCGGGCGAATCCTTCTTCGAACCCGTCGGCATCGGCACCCATTCGCTCTATGCCAGCGAGAATCGCCGCATCAACCACGACACGGTCGATGTGAACCTGACGCTCTCGGGCTCGATGCGCGCGCCCGGCGAGGCGGTCGGCATGGTCGGCGTCGAATGTGCGATGGACGAGCTGGCCGAGGCGTTGGGGCTGGACCCGATCGAACTGCGCCGGATCAACGATCCCGAACAGGACCCGGAAAAGCAGGTTCCCTTCTCGTCGCGCAAGCTGACCCAGTCGATGGACGAGGGTGCACGCCGGTTCGGTTGGGACAAGCGCAATGCCGTGCCCGGATCGCGGCGCGAGGGCGACTGGCTGGTCGGCATCGGCATGGCCGCCGCCACCCGTAACAACCAGTTGCAGCAATCCTCCGCCAAGGCCGAGATCCATCCCGATGGCAGCGCCACGGTTTCGTCGGCGATGACCGATATCGGCACGGGCAGCTACACCATCATGGCGCAGATCGCCTCCGAGATCCTCGGCATCCCGGTGGACCGCATCACCATGAAGCTGGGCGACACCAACGATCCGCCCGCGGCCGGCTCGGGCGGCTCCTGGGGCGCGGCGTCGGCCGGTTCGGCGGTTTATCTGGCCTGCGAGCTGCTGCGCGAGAAGCTGGCCAAGGCGATGGAGGTCGATCCCGCCGACCTGACGCTCAAGGACGGCCAGGCGATCGGCGGCAACCGGCAGGTGGCGATCGCCGATCTGGTCGGCGACGGCATCGAGGCGACCGGCGAGATCAAGCCCGGCAAGCAGGAAAAGACGCACACACAGGCCAGCTACGGCGCGCATTTCGCAGAGGTCGGCGTCAACGTCGTCACCGGCGAAGTCCGGGTCAGGCGGATGCTGGGCGTGTTCGCGGCCGGCCGCGTGCTCAACGCCAAGACGGCGCGGTCGCAGTGCCTGGGCGGCATGACCTTCGGCATCGGGACTGCCCTGACCGAGGAGTTGATCCATGACACGCGCAACGGCAAGCTGGTGAACCATGATCTTGCCGAATATCATGTGCCGGTGAATGCCGACGTGCCGCAGCTCGAGGTGCATTTCCTCGACGAACGCGACATCCACGCCAACCCGATCCATGCCAAGGGCATCGGCGAGCTGGGCATTTCGGGTGCCGCCCCGGCAGTGGTGAACGCGATCTACAACGCGACCGGCATCCGCGTCCGCGACCTGCCGATCACGCTCGACAAGCTGCTCGACGGACTGCCGCCCGTCTGATCGGACGCTTCCCGCTTCGCTCGGCATCAACGGACGGAGTATGACATGGACGATCCCTCCCCCAACGCCCTGGGGGAGGACAGGAACGATAGATGGCCGAAAACGACTCCGTCCTCTCCGCCGCACGCGCCTGGAAGGGCGAAAAGCTGGCCATCGCCACGGTGGTATCCACCTGGGGATCGGCTCCGCGCCCCCGCGGCAGCCACATGCTGGTTCACGCCGATGGACGGTTCGAGGGGTCGGTGTCGGGTGGCTGCGTCGAAAGCGACATCCTGCAAACCGCGGCCGAGGTGATCGCGGGCTCTCCCTTCCAGGTCAAACGCTACGGCGTCGCCGATGCTGCGGCGTGGGAGGTGGGCCTGCCCTGCGGCGGCGAGATCGCGGTAATGGTACAGCCCGTCTCGGCCGAAGGGTTCGATCCCGAATTGTTCGACCGGATCGCGGAAGCGCGCGAGGATGGCCGCTCGCTCACCGTCACCACCGACCTCGCCACCGGCCATTCCGACCTGCGGCCTGTGGAGACGGGAGAAATCTTCGCCAACCGCTACGATCCGCCCCGGCGCCTGTTGATCGTCGGCGCGGTGCAGATCGCGCAGAGCCTCGCCGCGCTGGCTGCGACGCTGGGCATCGCCACGGTGGTGATCGACCCGCGCGGCCGCTTCCTGACCGAGGAACGCTTTCCCGGCGTCACGCTGGACGATCGCTGGCCCGATGAGGCGATCGCGGCATGGCGCCCCGGCCCCGCCACGGCGGTGGTGACGCTCAGCCACGACATCAAGATCGACGATCCCGCGCTGATCGCCGCGCTTGCCAGCGACGCCGCCTATGTCGGCGCACTGGGCAGCCGGCGCAGCCATGCCGCCCGGCGCGAACGTCTCGCGGCGGCGGGGCTGACCGAGGCGGCGATCGACCGCATCGACGGCCCCGTCGGGATCGATATCGGCGCGATTGGCCCGTCCGAGATCGCGCTGTCGATCGCCGCCGCCATGGTGGGGGCATTTCATGATCGCCGCTGAGGACACCGTTCTTGTCCTTCTGGCCGCCGGCCGCTCGGATCGCTTCGGATCGGAAAACAAGCTGGAGGCCGAGTTTCTGGGCAAGCCGGTCGGCTTCCACGTCACCACCGCGCTGGAGGCGATTCCGTTCAAGGCGCGGGTCGCGGTGGTCGATGGCTGCCGGCTGGACTTTGCAAGCCGCGGCTACCGCGTGATTCACAACGATGCGGTCGGGCGCGGCATGTCGCATTCGGTCCGCCTCGGCGTCGCCTGTGCCATGTCGCTGGAGGCGCGCGCCGTGGTGATCGCGCTGGCCGACATGCCGCGCGTCACCGCCACCCATATCTACCGCCTGCTCGACACCGCCGATGGCGACGATGCCGTGGCGGTGTCCAGCAATGGCGTGCATCCCACCCCGCCGGGCGTCTTCGGCCGCGACCGGTTCGACACGCTGATGCAGTTGCAGGGGGATGCGGGCGCGCGCCAGCTGGTCGCCGCCGGCCGCCATGTCGTGACCACCCCGACCGAGCTGATCGACATCGACACGCCCGACGATCTGGAACGCCTGCGCCAGCTCGTCCACGCGCCCGAACGCGCGATCACTCGTGGCGCAGTGCGTCGATCGGATTGAGCGCCGCGGCGCGCCTTGCGGGAAAATAGCCGAAGACCACGCCGATCACCGCCGAAATGGCGAACGCGATCATGTTGATCTGCGGATCGAACGTCCACGGCACCTGCATCAGCGGCGCCAGCGCCAGGATGATGAGCTGCGCCAGCACCAGCCCGACGATCCCGCCCAGGCATGACAGCGCCACCGCCTCGACCAGAAACTGCATCAACACCTCGCGCGCCACCGCCCCGATCGCCAGCCGGATACCGATCTCGCGCGTCCGCTCCGTCACCGACACCAGCATGATGTTCATGATGCCGATCCCCCCCACCACCAGACTGATCGCCGCCACCGCCGCCACAATCCGCGTCAACAGCGTCGTCGTCCCCGTCAGGGTGTCGGAAATCTGCTTCGTATCGAAGATGTTGAAGTCATCTTCCTTGCCGCCCGTGATGTTGCGCCGCTCGCGCAGCAGATCGGTGAGCGATGCCTGCACCGCCGCGGTGGAATAGGCCTGGTCGACCCCGATCAGCATCAACTGGATGTCGCGGTTGCCGGTGAAGCGGCGTTGCACCGCCTTGATCGGCATGATGACGGTGTCGTCCTGGTCGCCGCCAAAGCCCGCCTGCCCGCGCGTCGACAGCACGCCGATCACGTCGCAGCTGATGTTGCCGACCCGGAAGCGCTGGCCCACCGCCTCGCCGCCGCGAAACAGGTTGGTGCGCACGGTATTGCCGATGATGCACACCGCCTTGCCCGCTTCCTCCTCCGCCGGTGTCCAGTAGCGCCCGGATACCAGCGGCCAGGGCTGCACCTTGAACACGTCGCTGGTGGTGCCGCGCACCGTGGTCGACCAGTTCGCACCCTCGTAGATCGCGGTCACCGCCGACGACGCCTGCGGCGCGACCCCGGTGACGCCGGCGATCTGGTTCTTGATCGCCTCCACGTCCTCGGGCTTGAAGTCGGGCGGGCGCGGACCGCCGCCGCCCCGGCCGAAGCCCTGGCCGGGACGCAGTTGCAGGATGTTGGTGCCCAGTGCCGAGATCTGCTGCTGCACGGCCGAGGTCGTCGCCTTGCCCAGCGTGACCATGGTCACCACCGCGCCGACGCCGATGACGATGCCCAGGATCGTCAGGAACGAGCGCAACAGGTGCCGCCGGATCGACCGGATCGCGAGGGTAAGCGTGGTGCCGAACATCAGGCGCGTTCCTCCGGCAGGCGGGGGGGCATGTCCTCTGGCATCGTCCCTTGCGCATGCTGCGCCTCGATGCGCTCAACCAGCCCGTCCTTGAAATGCACCACGGTGCGCGCGAACGCGGCCATGTCGGGCTCGTGCGTCACCATCAGCACGGTGATCCCGCTGTCGCGGTTGAGCCCGGTGAGCAGTTGCATGATCTCCACCGAGCGTTCCGAATCGAGATTGCCCGTCGGCTCGTCGGCCAGCAGCACGTCCGGACTGGTCACAATCGCCCGCGCGATCGCCACGCGCTGCTGTTGCCCGCCCGACAGTTCGGCGGGCGTATGGTCCCACCAGTCCGCCAGCCCGACCTTGTCGAGCGCGGCCATGCCCATGTCGCGCCGCGTCTTGCGATCCTCGCCGCGGTAGAGCAGCGGCAGTTCGACATTCTCCAGTGCCGAGGTGCGGCTGAGCAGGTTGAACCCCTGGAACACAAAGCCAAGATATTGCCGGCGGAGCAGTGCGCGCTGGTCGCGGTCCAGCGTCTCGACGTGATGGCCGCGGAACAGGAACGTGCCGCCGCTGGGCACATCCAGGCATCCCAAGATGTTCATCGTGGTCGATTTGCCCGATCCCGACGGCCCCATCACCGCAACGAAGTCGCCCGCCGCGATGTCGAGGTCGACACCCTTCAGCGCCTGGAACTGCGTCGCGCCCATGCCATAGGTCTTGGTGACGCCGCGCAGCGAGATGAGCGGTGGATTACTGGCCACCGCCCCCTCCCTGCCGCCGCTGGCCGCCGCCGCGACGCTGGCCGCCCGCCGTGTCGCCGCCGCCCGTCAATTGCCCGGTGATGACCTGCATGCCGGGCTTCAGGTCGCCGCCGGTTACCTCGGTCATGCTGCCGTTGGTGTCGCCGGTTACGATCTGCACCGGCTGCGGCTGACCGTCGCCGCCGCGCACATACACGGTCTGCGTCGCACCACGGCCCAGCGTCGCGGTACGTGCCGGCCGGTCGCGGCGCGGGCGGAAGGTCAGCGAGCCCGCGATGCCGCCGCCCTGATCGCCCCCGGCCCCCGTCGTCGGCTTGAAGCGCAAGGCAGCATTGGGGACGAGCAGCGCGTTTTGCTTGTCCGAGGTGACGATATCCGCGGTTGCGGTCATGCCGGGGCGCAGTTGCAGCGTCGGGTTGGCAACCGTCAGGTCCGCGGCATAGCTGACCACCTGATTGGTCGCCGTCGTCGTGGTGGTCGAGGAAGAGGCCGTGGCCGCGCTGACCGTCAGGTTCGATCCCAGGTCGACGCGCGTGATCTTCGCCGGGAAGGTACGGCCGGGAAACGCGTCCACGGTGAAGTTCGCCTTCTGCCCCACCTGCACCGCGCCGACATCCGCTTCGTCGATCGCGACCTCCAGCTTCATCTGGGTCAGGTCCTCGGCGATCACGAACAGCGTCGGCGTGTTGAACGAGGCCGCCACCGTCTGGCCGGGATCGACCTGCCGCGCCAGCACCACGCCCGATACCGGCGAGCGGATGATCGCCCGCGCCCGCTGCGTCTGCGACTGCGCCAGTTGCGCGCGCGCCGCGGCCACATTGGCCTCCGCCACGCGCAGGGCCGCCGCCGCACGCTGCGCATCCGCACGCCCGGCCTGAAGCTCGGTGCCGGATGGCACGCGGCCCTTGGACAGCCGGTACACTTCCTCCAACCGGGCAAGCTGCGCCTGCGATTCGGACAGGGTGGCACGCGCCTGCGCCACCTGCGCCTGATTGGCGTTCAGCGTCGCCCGGCCGGCGCGGATCTGATCGTCGATCTGTTCGGGATCGATCAGCGCCAGCGCCTGTCCTGCGGTCACGCGATCGTTCACGTCCACCACGACGCGGGTGACCAGACCCGACAGCTGCGAGCCCACCGTCACCTGGTTGGTCGGCGCCAGCTTGCCCGTGGCCGAGACGGTCACCGTCAGGTTGCCGCGGCTGACCGGCGCGGTCGCATATTGCGGCGCATCGGATCCGCCCAGGCAGTTCTTGAGCAGCAGCAACAGCAGCACGACGCCGACCGCCACCGCACCCCAGCTCACCCATCGCCGCCAGCGCGGCTGCGGCTTCATCCCCAGAAAATTGTCGAGCGCTTCGTCGGCCATCAGGGATTCCCGGTGGTGGAAAGGGTGGTGCCGGCGCGCGGCGCCTCGGGCGTCACATCGGCATCCCAGCCGCCGCCCAGCGCCGCGAACAGGGTGACCAGCGCGGTGGCGGCGTCGCTGCGCGCGCTCGCCTCGCTATTGCGCGCGTTGAACAACGCGGCCTCCTGCTGCGACAAGGTGGTGAAATCGGTCAGGCCGGAACGATACTGGCTGCGGCTGAGGATCGCGGCGTTGTTGGCCGCATCCAGCGCCACCGCAAACTCGCGCTCGCGCTCGCGCGCGGTGTTGAGCGCGACCACGGCCACCTCGACATCCTCCAGCGCGTTCAGCACGGTGCCGCGATAGGCGGCCAGCGCGGCATCCGCCGCCGCCTCGCTCGACCGCACCCGGCTGCGCAACTGGCCGCCGTTGAATATCGCCTGGGTCAGGCCGGCGAACAGGCTGCCGGTGATCGCCTCGCCGATCGAACCGATGCTGGTCGCGTTGGTGTTGAGGTTGCCGCTGATCGCCAGCGCCGGATAGAGCGCGGCCTTGTCCACGCCGATCTGCGCGGTGGCCGCCGCCAGATTGCGCTCGGCGGCGCGCACATCGGGTCGCCGGCGCAACAGGTCGGCGGGCAGGCCGACGCCGATCGCCGCAGGGCCCCCCGGGATCGGGCGCACCGCCTCCATCCGCCCCTTCACCGCACCGGGCGCCTGCCCGGTCAGCACGCCCAGCCGCGACACCGCCGCATTATATTGCTGCGCCAGCGCCGGGATCGTCGCGGCGGTCTGCGCCCGCTGTCCCCGCGCCTGTTCGTTGTCCAGCGACGAGACGAGGCCCGCCTGTACGCGGAAACCGGCAATCTCCAGATTGTCGTCCTGGAGCGCCAGGCTGGCGCGCGCATTGGCCAGTTGCGCCTGATACAGCCGCGCCAGCACATAGTTGCGCGCCGTCTCGCTCTCGACGGTCAGCAGCGTCGCGGCATAGTCGAAGCCCGACGCCTCATATTGCGCGCGCGTCGCCTCCACGGTGCGGCGCACCTCGCCGAACAGGCCGAGCTGGTAGCGCGCCGACAGGCCCACCGTATAGGCGTTGCGACCGCCGCCGCCGGTATCGACCACGGTGCCGTCGGGCAGCGTGAACGAACGCCCGCCGCCCACCACATTCTCGTTGCGCTGGTATCCGGTCGACCCGGAAAGGGTCGGCAGCAGCGAGGCCCGGCTCTGCACCAGGCTTTCGCGCGCCTGCCGCAGCCGGGCCACCGCCTGTGCGACATCGGTGTTGGCGGCGGCGGCCTGCTCGACCAGTTCGCCCAGCAACGGATCGTCGAACCGCCGCCACCAGCGGGTCAGGTCCGCAACCTCGGCCTGGGTGGCGGGCACCGACCATCCGTCCGGCACGCCCAGTTCGGCGGGCGCCGCGGGCCGATAGTCGGGGCCGACGGTGCAGCCGGCAAGCGCCAGGGGCGCGAGGAACAGGGCGCGAGCGCGGAACATGGGGCGGAGGGATGCGGCATCGCCCCGCCCGACGTCCAGCATTATTATGTCGCAACCTGTGTCACGCCCGACATGCGCGACTATTCAAGCTCCAGAATCACCGCATCCACCGCCAGGCTGTCGCCCGTCCGTGCGCTGACCGCCTTCACCGTCCCGCTCTTGGCCGCGCGCAGGATATTCTCCATCTTCATCGCCTCGACCACCGCCAGCGCCTGCCCCGCCTCGACCCGGTCGCCCTCGCCCACGTCGAGGCGCACGAGCAGCCCCGGCATCGGCGCGATCAGGAAGCGCGACAGATCCGGCGCCACCTTCTCGATCATGTGCCGCGTCAGCGCCCCCGCATGCCCCGGCACGACGCGCACGTCATGTGCCGCCCCGCGCGTCGACAAACGCCAGCCGCCGCGCGTCCGGGCAAGCCGGATGGTCAGCGCCTCGGGCGCCTCCACCGTGACGATCCGGTCGCCGGGCGTATATTCCATCTCCAGCTCGACGCCCACGCCGTCCACCGTCACCGCGTCGGTATCGACCACGACGTGGCGATCCTCGCCCCCGATCCGCACCTGCCATTCGCCCGGCGGCGGCAGGCGGCGGCCGAGTTGCCCGTCGATCCGCCGCGCCCGGTCCGCCTCCGCCGTCGCGACGAATGCGGCGACCGCGGCCAGGATGCGGAGCAGTCCGGGTTCGGCCGGTGCGCCGTGAAAGCCCTCGGGATATTCCTCGGCGATGAAGCCGGTGGTCAGCGCGCCGTCGCGGAAGCGCGGATGCTGCATCAGCGCGGACAGGAAATCGAGGTTCGTGCCCGGCCCCTCGATCCGGAACCCGTCGAGTGCCGCCACCTGCGCATCGATCGCGCCCTCGCGCGTCGGCGCCCAGGTCACCAGCTTGGCAATCATCGGGTCGTAGAACATGCTGACCTCGCCGCCCTCGGCCACGCCGTCATCGACGCGGACCCGGCCCGCCTCGTCCGCCACCGGCTCGGGTGCCTGATAGCGTACCAGCCGGCCGATGCTCGGCAGGAAGCCGCGATACGGGTCCTCGGCATAGACGCGCGTTTCCACCGACCAGCCGTTCAGCCGCACATCGTCCTGTTCGAACGACAGCGGCTCGCCCGCCGCCACCCGGATCATCTGCTCGACCAGATCCAGCCCGGTGATCTCCTCGGTCACCGGATGCTCGACCTGAAGCCGGGTGTTCATCTCCAGGAAGTAGAAGCTTTCGCCCGTCGGGTCCGCGCCCGACACGATCAGCTCCACCGTACCCGCCGAATAATAGCCCACCGCGCGTGCCAGCGCGACCGCCTGCTCGCCCATCGCCCGGCGCATCGCGGGCGTGACAAAGGGTGACGGCGCTTCCTCGACCACCTTCTGGTGGCGGCGCTGCACCGAACATTCGCGCTCGCCCAGATACAGGACCTTGCCATGCTGGTCGCCCAGCACCTGTATCTCGATATGGCGCGGGTCCTGGATGAACTTCTCGATGAACACGCGGTCGTCGCCGAAACTGGCCAGCCCCTCGCGCTTGGTCGCCTCGAAGCCTTCGCGCACATCCGCCTCGCTCCAGGCGAGCCGCATCCCCTTGCCGCCGCCGCCGGCCGAGGCCTTCATCATCACCGGATAGCCGATCTCGCCGGCGATGCGCACCGCATGTTCGGTATCCGCGATCTCGCCCAGGAAGCCCGGAACGACGTTGACGCCGGCGTCCTTGGCCAGCTTCTTCGATTCGATCTTGTCGCCCATCGCCGCGATCGCGTTCGGCGGCGGGCCGATGAACGCGATCCCCGCCTCGGCACAGGCCCGCGCAAAGCTTTCCCGCTCCGACAGGAAGCCATAGCCGGGATGGATCGCATCCGCCCCCGTTTCCCGGGCCGCCAGCAGGATCAGCTCCGCCTTCAGATAGCTTTCCGCCGCCGGTGCCGGCCCCAGCCGCACGCTCTCGTCGGCCAGCATCACATGCGGGCTGCGTGCATCGGCATCCGAATAGACCGCCACCGTCGCGATGCCCATCGCGCGGGCGGTGCGGATGACGCGGCACGCGATCTCGCCGCGATTGGCGATCAGGATCTTCTTGAACATGCTTGGCTCCCCTCCCGCTTCACGGGCGACACCTGCGTGCCTGCCCGTGAGCGTCGTTGTCATGGGGGGAGGCGCTGTCCTCCCCTGCCCCTCCCGCAAGGGAAGGGGCGTCCGTCATTCCGCCGCGACGCGCATCGGCTCCTCGCCCGCCATCGGCGACAGGCCCAGCTTGGCGAACAGCGCCGCGTCCGCGCTGTCGCCGGCATTGCCCGCGGTCAGCAGCTTGTCGCCGGTGAAGATCGAATTGGCACCCGCCATGAAGCACAAGGCTTGCGTCGCCTCCGACATGCTCTCGCGCCCGGCGGACAACCGTACCATGCTCAGCGGCATGGTGATCCGCGCCACGGCCACGGTGCGGACGAATTCGATATCGTCGATCTTGGCCAGCGGCGTATCGGCCAGCATGTCGCCCAGCACGGTGCCCTTCACCGGCACCAGCGCGTTCACCGGCACGCTTTCCGGATGGCGCGGCAGGGTGGCGAGCGCATGGACGAAGCCGACCCGGTCGCTGCGGCTCTCGCCCATGCCGACGATGCCGCCGCAGCACACCGAAATCCCCGCCTCGCGGACATGGTCCAGCGTCTGCAACCGGTCCTCGAAGCAGCGCGTGGTGATGACGTTCGCGTAATTCTCCGGAGAGGTGTCGATGTTATGGTTGTAATAGTCGAGGCCCGCCGCCTTCAGCCGCTGCGCCTGGGGTGCATCCAGCATGCCCAGCGTCATGCAGGTCTCCAGCCCCATCGCCTTCACGCCCTCGACCATGGCGACGACCTTGTCCATGTCGCGATCCTTGGGGCTTCGCCACGCCGCGCCCATGCAGAAGCGCTGCGAACCCGCCGCCTTGGCCTCGGCCGCCGCGGTCAGGACGGCGTTCACGTCCATCAGCTTCTCGGCCTTCACGTCGCTCTCGGCCGATGCCGACTGCGAACAATATCCGCAATCCTCCGGGCAACCGCCGGTCTTGATCGACAACAGGGTGCAAAGCTGCACCTCGTCCGCGGCATGATGGCGGCGATGCACCTCGGCGGCGCGGAAGACGAGTTCGGTGAACGGCAGGTCGAACAGGCCTGCGATCTCCGCGCGGGTCCAGTCTGTGCGCAAGGCCGTCGCCGGGGCGGCGGGGCGTTCGAGCGTATCGGCAATCATTCGGCAGCGTCCTGTTCGGGTGGCATGTTATGTCCCAGCAGCCTCAACACTTCTTCGGCCGCTTTCACAAGGTTGGTGCCCGGGCCGAAGATCGCCTGCACCCCGGCATCGCGCAGCGCCTGGTAATCCTGCGCCGGGATCACCCCGCCCGCGATCACCTTGATATCGGGGCGGCCGGCCTCCCGCAGATGGCCGATCAACTCGGGGATCAGCGTCTTGTGCCCCGCCGCCAGGCTGGAGGCACCGACCACGTCGACATCCTTCTCGATCGCCAGCACCGCGGCCTCGTCCGGCGTCTGGAACAGCGGCCCGGACACGACTTCGAACCCCAGGTCGCCGAACATCGACGACACCAGATTGGCGCCGCGATCATGCCCGTCCTGCCCCATCTTGGCGACCAGCATCCGGGGGCGGCGCCCCAGCCGCCGCTCGGTCGCGGACACGCCCTCCTGCAACCGCACCCAGCGCACGTCCTCGCCGTAAGCGCCGCCATAGATGCCCTTCACCGGCACCGGCTGCGTCCCATAGCGACCAAAGGCGTCTTCCATCGCCGCCGAAATCTCGCCCAGCGTCGCGCGGTGGCGCGCGCATTCGACCGCGAAAGCCAGCAGATTATGCTCGTACCGGCCGGAGGCTTCGCGCGCCGCATCCCGCAACGCCGCCAGCGCCGCCCGGCACGCCGCCTCGTCCCGCGTTTCGCGCAACTGCGCCAGCCGCGCGACCTGCGCCTCGCGCACCGCATGATTGTCGACGTCCAGGATATCGATCGGCGACTCCTCGCTCGACCGGTATTTGTTCACCCCGACGATCACGTCCTCGCCGCGGTCCGCACGTGCGGCGCGCGCGGCGGCGGCTTCCTCGATCATCGCCTTGGGCCAGCCGGCGTCCACCGCGCGGGCCATGCCGCCCTCCGCCTCCACGCGGTCGAGCAATTCGGTCGCGCGCGTCACCAGGTCCTGGGTCAGCGCCTCGACATAATAGCTGCCGCCCAGCGGATCGACGACATGGGTGATCCCCGCCTCTTCCTGCAACACCAGTTGCGTGTTGCGTGCGATCCGCGCGGAAAAGTCGGTGGGCAGCGCGATCGCCTCGTCCAGCGCGTTGGTATGCAGCGACTGGGTGCCGCCGAACGCCGCCGCCATCGCTTCGATCGTGGTGCGGATGACGTTGGTGTACGGGTCCTGCTCCTGCAGGCTGACCCCGCTGGTCTGGCAATGCGTGCGCAGCATCTTGGAGCGCTCGTCCTTTGCCCCCAGCTCGGTCATCACCCGGTGCCACAGCGTGCGCGCGGCGCGCAGCTTGGCGACCTCCATGAAGAAGTTCATGCCGATCGCGAAGAAGAAGGACAGGCGCCCGGCGAACTTGTCGATATCCAGCCCCGCCGCCATCGCCGCGCGCACATATTCGCGACCGTCGGCAATGGTGAAGGCCAGTTCCTGCACCTGCGTCGCCCCGGCCTCCTGCATGTGATAGCCGGAGATCGAGATGGAATTGAACTTCGGCATCTCGGCCGAGGTATAGGCGATGATGTCCGACACGATCCGCATGCTGGGCGCCGGCGGATAGATATAGGTGTTGCGGACCATGAACTCCTTCAGGATGTCGTTCTGGATGGTCCCTTCCAGCTTGGCGCGGGGCACGCCCTGCTCCTCGCCCGCGACGATGAAGAAGGCGAGGATCGGGATCACCGCGCCGTTCATCGTCATCGATACCGACATCTGGTCGAGCGGAATGCCGTCGAACAGGATCTTCATGTCCTCGACCGAATCGATCGCCACACCCGCCTTGCCGACATCGCCGACGACGCGCGGATGATCCGAATCATAGCCGCGATGCGTGGCCAGGTCGAAGGCGACCGACAGCCCCTTCTGCCCCGCCGCCAGGTTGCGGCGGTAAAAGGCGTTGGAGGCCTCCGCGGTGGAGAAGCCGGCATATTGGCGGATCGTCCACGGCCGCCCGGCATACATGCTGGCGCGCACCCCGCGGGTGAACGGCGCGAAACCGGGCAGGCCGGGGTCGGCGGTCACATCCTCGGGCGTGTAGAGCGGCTTGACCGCGATCCCCTCCGGCGTGTGCCAGGTGAGATCGGCGCCCTTGACCTCTTTCGCCGCGGCGGCGGCCCAATCGTCCAGCGTCGGCTTGTCGGCCATTACGCCTCCTGCTCCAATGTCCCGGCCGCGGCGGATTGCCGCATCGTCCATGCTTATTTTGTTTCCTTAAACCGGAACAATCGTGCCGAGGCAAGCCGGGCCGGGATTACGCCCCGCGGAACGCCGGCGCCCGTTTGTTCAGGAACGCCATGCCCCCTTCGGTCGCGTCCGCACTGCCGCGTGCCAAGCGCTGGTCGGCCGCCTCGCGGGTCATCGCCGCGGCATAGTCGCTTGAAAACCCGTCGTGCAGCGCGCGTCGCATCAGGCCCAGCGCCACCGTCGGCCCCGCCGCCAGCCGCCCGGCCAGCGCCAGCGCCTCGGCATCCAGCGCATCGTCGGAGACCACGCGGTGGATCATGTCCCATTCCAGCGCGCGGGCAGCCGGCACCCGCTCGCCCAGCATCATCATCTCCGCGGCGCGCGCCCGGCCGATCAGCCGCGGCAACATCCACGACGCGCCGCCATCGGGGACCAGCCCGATATTGACGAAGGCGTGCAGGAAATAGGCGCTGTCGCTCGCCACGCAGAAATCGGCGGCCAGCGCCAGGCTGCATCCGATGCCGGCCGCGGGGCCCCGGACCGCGCTGACCACCGGCACGCCCAGGTCCGCGATCGCCAGCAGCGCCGGATTGTAGCTGCGGGTCAGCGCCGCCTCGGTCGCCTCGCCCGGATCGCCCTCGCGCAACGCCACCGCGGCCACGTCCGCCCCCGAACAGAAGCCGCGCCCCGCCCCCGCCAGCAACACCGCGCGCGCGCCCTCCAGATCGCGAAGCGCACCGGTCAGCGCCTCGAACATCTCGGGCGGTGCCGCATTCAGCCGATCGGGACGATTGAGCGTCAGCACCAGCACGTCGCCGCGCCGCTCGCTCAGGATCATGGGCGCGCTCATGCGTGGCTTTCCATCAGTTCGACCAGCATGCCGCCGGTATCGCGCGGATGGACGAACACGATCGGCGTGCCGTGCGCGCCGATGCGCGGCTCGCCCAGCACGGTCGCGCCCTTTGCCTTCATCGCCGCGACCGCGGCATGGATGTCGGGCACCTCGAAGCAGACATGATGCTGCCCGCCTGCCGGGTTCTTCTTCAAAAAGCCTGCGATCGGCGAGGCTTCGTCATAGGGTTCGATCAATTCGATCTGCGTGTTGGGCGCGTCGATGAAACACACCTTCACCCCTTGCGCCGGCAGGTCGAACGGCTCCCCGATCGCCTCGGCCCCCAACAGGTCCCGCCACATCTCGATCGACGCCGCGATCGACGGCGTCGCAACCCCCACATGATTCAACCGCCCCAACGCCATCTTCATCTCCTCAACAGCCTTGCAGCATGTTCGCCTCGCCGCCCTCTACCCGATACGCATTCCCCACCCGCACATACCGCGCCTCAAACGCCCGCGTGCCGGTAAAACGAACCGTAAAGGATTGATCGGGCACGATCTTCACGATCTTCCCCTGGCTCGATTGCGGCCGCCCGACCGCCGCCCCGCCATCATCATAGCTGTCCAGGAAGTCGGCCAGCTTCACCGGCCCGGTCGGCTGCAGCTCGACCAGCGTGGTGCGCCCGCAGGTATAGCCCTGCCACGTCCCGCCGCCCTGCGCCTGGACCACCGGCAGGCGGCCGAACTTGTTCGACACGCTCCAATCGCTCATCCGCCCCATGCTGCCGGCCAGCACCGCTTCGGGAAAGCGCCGATCGACCGCATAGCGTTCGCCGTCCGGCTTCAGATAGGTGATGTCCAGCCGCCCGGCGGAAACATGCGCGGGCTCGGCCACCTGCCCCTCGCTGACCAGCACCGGGCCGAACGGCGTATCGACCAGCCGGTGTTCGTCGAACACATAATGCTCGCCCGACTCGCTTTCTGCCGTGTTGCCCGCCGGGAACGCGGCCTTCACCGCCGCCGCCAGCCGCTCGTCGGGCAGCAGCCCCGCGACATTGGGCGTCGCGGGCGGCACGTCTGCGGTGGCGGCCGGCGTCGCGGCGGGGCGCGGCGCCTCGTTCGCCGCCCGCTCGCGCCACCACAGCACCGCCAGCACGACCACCGCCGCCAGCAACAGCAGCGTCAGCCACGGCAGCCTGCGCCCGCCACCCTTCGCCCTGGCTCGCTTACCTCCGCTCATAGCGGAATGTTATCGTGCTTCTTCCAGGGATTGGCGAGGCTCTTGTTGCGCAACTTGCGCAGGCCCAGCGCGATGCGGCGGCGGGTGGAATGCGGCTGGATCACCTCGTCGACGAAGCCCTTGCTGGCCGCGACGAACGGATTGGCGAAGCGCGCCTCATATTCCGCGGTGCGCTCGGCGATCTCCTCGGGCGTGCGCCCGCGGAAGATGATCTCCACCGCGCCCTTGGCGCCCATCACCGCGATCTCGGCGGTCGGCCACGCATAGTTCAGGTCGCCGCGCAGATGCTTCGACGCCATCACGTCATAGGCGCCGCCGTAAGCCTTGCGCGTGATGACCGTGATCTTGGGCACCGTCGCCTCGCCATAGGCGAAGAGCAGCTTGGCGCCGTGCTTGATGATGCCGTTATGCTCCTGCGCGGTGCCGGGCAGGAAGCCGGGCACGTCGACGAACGTCACGATCGGGATCTCGAACGCGTCGCAGAAGCGCACGAAGCGCGCCGCCTTGCGACTGGCATTGATGTCCAGCACGCCCGCCAGCACCATCGGCTGGTTCGCGACGAAGCCGACCGTGCGCCCCTCGATCCGGCCGAAGCCGCAGATGATGTTGCCGCCATGCGCGGGCTGGATCTCGAAGAAATCGCCCTCGTCCACCACCTTGGACAGCAATTCGTGCATGTCATAGGGCTGGTTGGCAGAGGCCGGGACCAGCGTGTCCAGGCTGTCCTCCACCCGGTCCCACGGATCGGAGGTCGGCCGCTCGGGCACCCCCGTGCGGTTGGTCAGCGGCAGGAAGTCGAAAAAGTCGCGCGCCGCCAGCAGCGCCTCGACATCATTCTCGAACGCCACGTCCGCCACCGAGGTGCGCGTGGTGTGCGTCACCGCGCCGCCCAGTTCCTCCTGGGTCACCACCTCGTTCGTCACCGTCTTCACGACGTCCGGCCCGGTGACGAACATGTAGCTCGAATCCTTCACCATGAAGATGAAGTCGGTCATCGCCGGTGAGTACACCGCGCCGCCTGCACACGGCCCCATGATCAGCGACAGCTGCGGCACCACGCCCGATGCCAGCACGTTGCGCTGGAACACCTCGGCATAGCCGCCCAGGCTCGCCACGCCTTCCTGGATGCGCGCGCCGCCCGAATCGTTCAGGCCGATCACAGGCGCACCGACCTTCATCGCCATGTCCATGATCTTGCAGATCTTTTGCGCGTGCCGCTCCGACAGCGACCCGCCGAACACGGTGAAATCCTGGGAGAATACGAACACCAGCCGGCCGTTGATCGTCCCCGATCCGGTGATCACGCCGTCACCCGGCACCACCTGCTCGGTCATGCCGAAATCGGTGCAGTTATGCTCGACGAACATGTCGAGTTCCTCGAAACTGCCCTCGTCCAGCAGCACGTCCAGCCGCTCGCGCGCGGTCAGCTTGCCCTTGGCATGTTGCGCATCGATCCGCTTCTGCCCCCCACCCATGCGGGCGGCGGCGCGGCGGCGTTCCAATTCGGCGATCGTCGACGACATGGCCTCTCCTTGTTTGTCAGCCTCTCTGCCCTGCCTCGGATGCCAAATGCAAATGCCTGCGTCTTCAGTGGCTTTCATGCGTTCCCCCCGCGACCATCGCCAGGAGCGCCGTTTATGCCCGATTCGATCGATCGCCGCCTGATGCTGAAACTGGGCGGTGCCGCCGCCGGCATGGTGCTCGGCGCCCGCGGGGCCGATGCGCAGAAATATCCGCCGCCCAGCGATGTCGACCGCGGCCGCGTCGAAGC